>JAKFVZ010000314.1 GCA_021732965.1 Reyranella sp. | reverse complement strand
GACACGGTGCTGCGGGCGGAGACCAGGCTGACAGGCTGGTCTCCGCCCGCAGCACCGTGTCCGACAAGGTCGAGATCCACGAGATGCAGATGGACGGCAGCGTCATGCGCATGCGCGAACTGGCCAAGGGCCTCGACATCCCGCCCGGCGCCACCGTCATGCTGAAGCCCGGCAGCTATCACATCATGTTCATGGAACTGAAGGCGCCGCTCGCCAAGGACGCCAAGGTCCCGGTGACGCTGGTCTTCGAGAAGGCAGGCAGCCTCGACGTCCAGCTCGACGTCCAGGCAATGGGCGCCATGCCGCAAGGGCACGGGAAGAATTAGGCCTCATTGGAGCGCGCAACTCCAGTTGCGCTCAAGCTTCACCGATCGGCAAGGCATGAGCGCCACTGGAGTGGCGCGCTCCATTGATCGTCTTCGCTCCGTCTAAATTTACATCGCCTTAAGAAGCTCGATGGCGATGAGCACCATGCCGATGACCGACACGAACCACGCAAGCGTGCGCAGCCAGGCGATGCCGGCGACGTAGATCACGGCGTAGGCGACGCGGCCCCAGAAGAAGACCGCCGCGCCCATCGCCGTCATGGCATTGGCCTTGCCGGCCACCGCGGCGACCAAAATCAGCGCCGCGAACAGCACCATGTTCTCGACCATGTTGAGATGGGCGCGCTTGGCGCGTCCGGCCCAGCCCTTGATCTCGGGCACGCCTTCGCGATTGCCGGCCAGGGTGGGCAGGCCGACCGCCTGGTTGGCGCCCGTGGCCGCCACCAGCATCTGCACGAACGTCAGGATCACGGCGAAGAGGAGGTACTTCAGGTCCGGAGACATTTGCATTTCTCCCGTTATCGTTATTTGGTCCCGAAGAGACGGTCCCCCGCATCGCCGAGCCCGGGAACAATATACCCGTGATCGTTGAGTTTTGCATCGATTGCTGCCGCGAAGACCGGCACATCGGGATGGACCTCGGCGAAGGTCCGCGCCCCCTGCTCCGAGCCCAGCACGCAAATGAACTTGATTCGCCTGGCGCCGGACTCCTTCAGCCGGTCGACCGCGGCAATGGCCGAATGGGCAGTGGCCAGCATCGGGTCGCAGACGATGACGTCGCGGTCGGAGATGTCCTGCGGGATCTTCAGGTAATACTCGACCGCCTGCAGCGTCCGCGGATCGCGATAGAGGCCGACATGGCCGACGCGGGCCAGCGGCACCAGGTCGATCACGCCCTCGGCGAGGCCGAGCCCGGCGCGCAGGATCGGCACGACGACCAGTTTCTTGCCGTCGAGCATCGGCGCGTCCATCGGCTCGATCGGCGTCTCGATGCGTGCATTCACCACCGGGAGATCGCGCGTGGCGTCGTAGCCCAGCAGCAGCCCGATCTCGCGCAGCAGGCGCCGGAAGTTCGTGCTCGACGTCGCCTTGTCGCGCAGCTTGGTGAGCTTGTGCTGCACCAGCGGATGCGACACGACATGGATCGAGTGCGGCAATGACATCGTCTTCTCCCCAAAAACCCTAGAACACCGTGCCGTCGCTTTCGACGGTGATGGGCGGACCGCCGCCGGGACGGCGCTCGGCGGCCAGCCGGCGTCCCGCAAACCATGTGCCGGCCTCCAGCACCTTCACCAGCGGCAGGCGCTGCGCATCCATACCCAAATGCAGCCGGACATGCTCGGCGATCTGATCGAGCAGCGCCACGGTGAGCGCCCGCCATTCGACGATCGCCTCGTCGCCCGGCGCGAAGCTCTTCTCCAGCAGCACCCGCTGCTTGGGCCGCAGCGCGCCGGCATCGACCAGCAGGCCGCCGTTGCGATACTCGGGCAGACCGGTCAGCGCATCGAGTGCCACGACTTTCAGGCCCGCCCCCTCGATCGGTTCGACCAGCGAATAGCTCATCCACTGCGAGAGCTTGTGGAACGGCACGAGCCCGACCGCCGGATGCTCCCACACGTCGCCGCGCGGCGAGGGCCAGATCGGCGAGAGCCTGTCGAGCACGGCGGCCAGGATGGTCTCGGCCTTCACCTCGCCGCCGCCCGCTGCGCTGTCCGCTACGATGTCGAACAGCGCGCCCGGCCGCTCCAGTCCGACACCGCCCAGCTTGCGCAGCAGTTCGGCGCGGCCCTCGAGGCCCAGCAGCGGATTGTGTGCCTTCACCTGAAAGCCCATCGCGATGTCCATGGGCGTGAGCGTCGCCAGGCGCTCGGCATCGACCCTCAGCGGGTCGCCTTTGGCGTCGCGGCTGAACGCGCCGTTGGCGAACATGTGAAAGCTGGCCACGCCCAGCCCCTCGGAACGGGCGTAGGTTTCGCCCGTTCCCGGCTCACGATAGCTCCAGGCCGCGCCCGCGCCGGCGTCGAGCAGGACGGACACGACCGCCAGGTCCATGCGGCGCCGCGCGATTTCTTCCGCCGGAAGCCCTTCGAGCCTTTCGGCCAGGGCGCTCCAGCGATCACGACCGCCGGCCTCGAAGTGGCGCCAGCGCGAATGGAACGGGATCGCCGCCGGATCGGGGAAGCGCTCACGCGCGACGGCGAGCGTCACCTGCACCGCCGCTTCTAGTCCGTTGGCGTCGAGCTGGAACCACTGGGATTGTCCGTCCACGACATACTTCAGGACCCGGGCGGCGCGCTCGCGGATGGCGACGGGCGTGCGGAGATAGGCGAGATCGTTTCTCAACATGCGTGTCCATATACCGGTAACCAAAAGCGTCTCATCGGAGCGCGCCACTCCAGTGGCGCATCAAGCTCATGAGCGCCACTGGAGTGGCGCGCTCCCAAGACTCATTCATCGAGGCCACGTCCCTTGGCCCGCGCCAGCTCGTTCGAGCCGGGCTTGGTCGGGCTGAAATAGCCGGCGGCTTTCTTGGCATCCATCTCGACCAGCGCGTCGGCGGGGATCAGGTGCTCGGGGATCGGCACCTGCTCGACGATCTCGATGCCCTGCTCGCGCAGCGCGTCGGACTTCATGTTGCTCATCGAGGCGAAGCGGTCGATGCGGCCGATGCCGAGCCAGTGGAAGATGTCGGGCATCAGCTCCTGGAAGCGCATGTCCTGCACGCCCGCCACGCATTCGGTGCGGTTGAAGTACTGCGCCGCCGAATCGCCGCCGGGCTGGCGCTTGCGGGCGTTGTAGACGAGGAACTTCGTCACTTCGCCCAGCGCCCGTCCTTCCTTGCGATTGTAGATCACGACACCGACGCCGCCGCGCTGGGCCATGTCGATGCAGATCTCGATGCCGTGCGCGAGATAGGGCCGGCAGGTGCAGATGTCGGAGCCGAACACGTCGGAACCGTTGCACTCGTCATGGAGGCGGCAGGCGATCCTCGTCTCCTGCTTGCCGAGCTTCGACACGTCGCCGAAGAAATAGACCGTGGCGCCGCCGATCGGCGGCAGGAACAGTTCGAGGTCGGGCCGCGTCACCAGCTCGGTGTACATGCCGCCGGTCTGCTCGAAGAGCGTGCGGCGCAGGTCGGTCTCCTTCACGCCGAAACGCTCGGCGATGCCGGGCAGCCACCAGACCGGCTCGATCGCGGCCTTGGTCACCTTCACGTCGCCGGTACCGCTCAGGATGTCGTTGTCGGGCTTCAACCGGCCAGCCGCCATGGCCTCCATGATCTCCGGCATGTTCACATGCGCCTTGGTGATGGCGATGGTCGGGCGGATGTCCCAGCCGGCGGCCAGTCTGTCGGCGAAGACCTCGGAGACCAGGTGGCCCCAGGGATCGAGCGACACGATCTTCTTCGGGTCGAACCATGCCTCGAAGGGCCCGATGGGCTCGGCTGGCGAGGTATTGGTGAGGTCGGGCCGGTGGTCGGCCTTGAGTTCCTGCGCCGCGATCGCCAGGGCGCGATAGATGCCGTAGCTGCCGGAATGCACGCCGATGACGTTGCGGTGCGACCCAAGGCCGACCGTCCCGACGACAGGACCTCGCACGGCAGGGTCGCGCGCGCCCCAGACCACCGGGGGAGCCGGCTGGCCGCCCTGGCTGGGATGAGTGTTCAGTCTGATATGCGCCATTGCTTTCCGGTCCTCTGGGAGCGGGAAAGCGAGGAAGCTTACAGCGGCAGCATGACCAAAGAAAGACCGTGTCCGATCCCGCCACGGTGGCTGCAGGAAATCAGACTCCCTTCGCCGCGAGATCGATTGCGCGGCGGTACATGGTCATCGCGGCTTCGGGGGTGTTGTAACCGGCGTGCGCCGTCAGCGTGACGTTGTCCAGCGCGAGCAGCGGCTCGTCCGGCGGCGTCGGCTCCTTGCCGAAGACGTCGGTCGCGTAGTGGCCGACCCTGCCGGAGCGCAGCAGGTCGATCAGGGCAGGCTCGTCGACGAGGCCTGCACGCGCCGTATTGACGATAATGACACCCGGCTTCGTCTTTTCCAGCTTCGCGCGATCGAGGAAGCCGCGGGTTGCGTCGTTCAGCGCGAGGTGCAGGCTCACGATGTCGGACTGCGCCAGCAGGTCGTCGATCGGCACCGATCCGCCAGCAACGGGTGAGCGGTTGTAGCCGATCACCTTGAGTCCAATCCCTTGCGCGATGCGCGCCATCTCGCGGCCGATGCCGCCCAGCCCGATCACGCCCAGCGTCTTGCCCCTGAGTTCCATGCCCTGCATCGGGCGCCAGCCGCCGCCGCGAACGATGCCGTGCATGGTCGCGATGTGACGCGCCGCGGCGAAGACCAGGCCCATCGCATGCTCGGCGACCGTCGTGTCGCCGTAGCCGCCGATGGTCGACACCTTGATGCCGAGCCGTTCGGCCGCCGCGACATCGACAAAGCTCGAAGCGCCTGTGCCCAGGAAGACGATGTGCTTCAGCCCGGTGCAGCGCTTCAGGGTCGGTTCGCTGAAATAGGTCGCATCGTTGATGACCGTGTCGTAGCCCTCGACCTTGCCCGGCACCTGCTCTTCGGGCACCGGCCCCATGTTGACCGTGACCGGAATGTCGGCGGTGCCATGGACCTGCTGCCACACGCGGTCGATGTCGGGGGTCGAATCGATGAACAACGTCCTCGGCATGAGCATCCCTCCAGAATTCTGCGACGATAGTCTGCAGACTCCAAACCGTCTGCTAGGATGGCATAGATGAACCGACGCTTTCTCCTCGGCGCCCTGCCGATCCTCGCCGCTGCACCCGCTGCCGCCCAGCCGCTTCCGGCCATCCGGACCCTCTCGATATCGGCGGCGCCCGCCAGCACGACCGTGACCGGCACGCTCGCCGACACCAGAGCCCGCGGGCTCTACTATGTGCCCGGGCGCGCGGGGGAGACGATGAACGTCATGGTCGCCTCTCCCGGCAACAATGTCGTGTTCCAGATCTGGGAGCCCGGCACCCTGGTCCGGATGAACGCGGAGGGAACCCCGATCCTCGACGGCAAGCCGATGCACGACGCCGGGCCGACCGACGAGCCCGCTGCCTGGGTCGGGGCCCTTGCGAAAACCGGCCCCTATCTTCTGATGGCCTACAGCCGCCGGGACGCGGCGAGCTTCACACTCACCATCACCGTGGCGAGCCAGTAGTTCCAAGCTGGTTTTTCAAGGTTGCGCCTCAAGTGCAATATATCTAGCCTGCGCTGGTGTGTGGGTGGGCCGGCGTGGGGATGCCGGACCCGTCAGTTCGACCTCTGGAATTGACGCAGGAGCTTGTAATGAAAATGCTCTTTGCGGGCGCGTCGGCGCTCGCGGTGGCGGTGCTGGTCGGCGCCGGAACGATCGCCTATTCGCAGCAGAGCGCCGTCCCCGGAAGGCCTGCGGCCCCTGTTCAGGGTGCGCAGCCTCCCGGCCAGACCCAGCAGCCTGCCGCCTCCTGCCTGACGCAATACAATCCCGTGCCCGGCCAGTCCGCGATCACGATGATCCGCGCCGGTTACGAGATCAAGGCGGCGGTGCCCAACGGCCTCTGGCTCCAGAAGGACAAGGACCTGCACTACTGCAATTCCGGCCGGCCGGTCGAAGGCGAAGTGCAGTGCTGGCAGATGCGCGAAGTCGCGCGCTGCTGACCCGGGAGTGGGAACAGGGCATTCTCCGCCGAAAGCATCTTGGAGGATCGAATGCCCGACCTGTTTCCCACGACCGGCGAAGCCGAGCAGGAGAAGCTCAAGGAAGAGACGGCGACCGGCGCCGGCGGCATCGTCAGCCATCTCGGTCCCGACTCCTTCAAGAAGGACGGGCTGCGTCCCTTCTTCGAATACAGGCCGCTCGGGCTGAAGGAACTGACCGGCGGCAGGGTCGGCGCGCATGTCATCCGTGCGGTGCCGGGCCAGCATCCCGATGCGCCGCGCCACAGTCACGCGCTCGAGTTCCAGTTCGTCTATGTACTGAAGGGCTGGGCGATCTTCGAGTATGAGGGCTACGGGCAGCACAAGCTGGTGGCCGGATCGACCGTCTATCAACCGCCCGGCGTGAAGCACAAGGAGATCGACCATTCCGACGATCTCGAATTGATCGAGATCACCATGCCGGCCGACTTCGAAACGACCATCGTGGAGTAGCCGTCCCAATTCTCGCCCATCCGAGCAACGGGCGGGCGAAATACTCCCGTTCGTTGCATCGACTCGCCGATTAACATAGAGTTACAGTGATTTCGGCTGAAAAGGGTTGGAATGAAATCGCTGCTGGCTATCCTGCTCACTTGCCTTGCAATCGGCACGGCCTGGGCTCAGCCGCAGCAACCCGCACAGGGCAAACCACCGACCTGTGTGTCGCAATATTCGGAGGCGGCGGCGATGTCGCCGGGTCTGCTGATTTCCACCGGTTTCGACATCAAGGCCGCCATCCCGGGCGGTATCTGGCTGCAGAAGGACAGAGAAGTCTATTTCTGCAACACCGGCCGGGCGGCCGATCGCGAGACCCTGTGCTGGAAGTTGCGAGTCCCGGTGAAGGGCCAAGCCTGTCAGTAGCCGCTCATGCGCCGTGGCGCAGCAGGCGACCCGAGTGGGTGTTGGTCGGCCGGTCGTCGCGCATCGTGACCTCGCCGTTGACCAGGATGTACTTGTAGCCAGAGGCGCGCTGCACGCGGCGCCACTCCCCGCCGGGCAGGTCGTGCGCGATCTCGTCGGGTAGAACCTTCAGTCCATCGTAGTCGTAGATCACGATGTCGGCCGGCGCGCCTTTCTTCAGCATGCCGCGGCCTCGGAAACCCGCCACCTCGGCCGGCAGTGCCGACAGGCGCCAGTGCACGTCCTCGAGGCTCAGCATGCCGTGCTGGCGCACCACCTTGCAGATCGTCTCGGTCGGATAGCGGCCGGCCGTCAGGAACTTGGTATGGGCGCCGCCGTCGGACACGCCGAACAGGATGTAGGGATCGTCGACCAGCTCTTTCAGGTACTCGATGCTGCCGTTGGGCGGGGCCGCGAAGAATTCCGTCTCCAGGTTCTCCTCGACCGCCATGTCGAGCATGACGTCGACCGGATGCTTGCCCATCTTCTCGCCGGCGTGGGCCAGCGTATGGTCGAGCCACTTCTTGTTGCGCTCGGTCTTGGGACCGACGATGGCGATCTGCGGCAGCGGGCCGGTCGCGGTGATCGGCAGGTTTTCGCGCAAGCGGGCGCGGCGCGCCGGATCGGCGAGCTTGGCCAGCCGCTCCTCGCGCGTGCCGGTCGTGGCGTCGCACCAGTCCTGCGAATCGTCGAACAGGTTCCAGTCCTCGAAGGTGAAGGTGAAGCCTGCGTCGGTCGTGAGCCCCTGCCCCACCACGCGGATGCCGCGCTCGCGGCAGCTCTTCAGCCAGGCGAGCCCGCGGCGGTGGATCTCGGGCCGGTGATCGAACGCCTGGATCACGTTCATGATCATCGGGCGGCCGCTCAGGGTCGACAGTTCCTCGTAGAAGGCGCGGTCCTTCGCGTTGTCGCCAGAGATCAGCAGCATCTGCATGAAACCCTCGTTGCGCTCGGCCAGAACGCGCGCGAACTCGCGGCAGGTCTCGTCGTGCATCACGTCGGTCGGCATCGGCGTGCCGTCATAGTCGCGCTGCACCGCCGACGGGCCGGTCGGGAGCATGCGTTGCGCCGACCAGCCGCAGGCGCCGGCATCCATCGCCTCGTTGAGCAGGCGCTTCATCTCCGCATGCTGTTCGGGCGTCGGCAGCTTGCCGGCCTTGGCGGCTTCGAACCCCATCACCCAGATCAACAGCGGTGAGATCGGCACATAGGGCAGCACGTTCACCGCCTTCGGCGCGGCATCGACGCTGTCGAGGAATTCCGGGAAGGTCACCCAGTTCCAAGGCATGCCCTCCTTCATGGAGGCCATGGGGATCGCCTCGACCCGGGTCATCGACATCATGGCGCGCTCGCGTTCGGCGGGGCGCACCGGTGCGAAGCCGAAGCCGCAATTGCCGATCACCACCGAGGTGATGCCGTGCCAGGACGACAGCGTGCAGTAGGGATCCCAGAAGAGCTGGGCGTCGTAGTGCGTATGGAGGTCGACGAAACCCGGCGCCACGATCAGATCGCCGGCGTCGATCACCTCGTCGGCATCGCTCGCCGCGATCTGGCCGATCTCGGCGATGCGCCCGTCCTTGATGCCGATGTCCCCGCGAAAGCGCGGGAGCCGGCTGCCATCCACGATCATGCCACCGCGGATCACACGATCATAACGCGCCATTCGCTTCCTCCGGTTTTGCCGGAAGCCTGCGGATGCGCCGTCGGACTGTCAACGCGAGCGGGTCGCGTCGCAGAACTCAGTTGCGTTTCGTGACGTGGATGAAGCCGTTGTTGGTGTTGGGCCGGTAGCTCACATTGTAGTGTCCGCCGCCGCCCACGGCGGCACAGCTATTTCCCGCCGTCTGCACGCGCGCGATGGCATATTTCGTCCAGGCACTTCCCTTCGACATGTCGACGTCGAGTTCGAACACGAGATTGGGCGAGCTCTTCTGCGCATTCGCGTATTGCCAGCACAACGCGGTCTGGTAGCCCGGCCGCAGCGTCGTGGTCTTCCACTCGGTCTCGCCCCATTTGTATCGGTAGCTGATCTGGGCCTGCGTCTGATTGTGCAGGCACGCGCAGCCGTGCGTGATCTGTTGCGCCGCAGCCGGCTGAGAGAAGAGCACCCCACCCACAAAGGCAAACACCACGGCCGCGGCGGCCGCCATCGATCCAGACTTCATCCAATCCCCCGAGTGACGGCGCACCCTAAAGTTACCGCCCTGAGGCTGCAAGCAAATGGAACAGGCGGGTCAGCCGCTTTTCTTTCGGCAATCAAAAGTGACCACGCGCGGCACGTAGGGTGCGGGTGGCGCCAGGGCGGGGAAGGTCTTCCTGGGCCAGGTGCCATCGGCGAGGTGGCGATCCACCACCGGCACCAGGAGCTGCAGGACGATCCACGCGCGCAGCCTCTCGCCCTCGGGCGTGCCGTGGATGGCATCGACGAACAGGTCCGGATCGGAGGGCATCAGCCGCGCCACGTCGAGAAAGTCGATCCGGTGCGTCCGGGCGAACTTCTCCAGCACGCGGTTCTGGAACAGCGCCAGCCTCTCGAGGTCGCGATAGCGGAACGGCGCGTAGCCGTAGTTGAGATATTCGAGGATCAGGCGATGACGCACCGGGTCGAGCACCATGCCGTCGGCCACCAGCCATTTGTACGAAGCGATCGCCAGTTCGCCGCCGGCCTTCTTCGCAATGGCCTCGATGCGACCGAGATCCGCCAGGATCGTCGACAGGCTCACCGGCAGGTCGCCGCGCGCGATATCCGGATCCTTCTCGTCGAGTCCCTTGGGCCAAACGAGCTTGTAGTCGGGCTTCGGCCACTCACGCCCCTCGGCGATCGCCCGTGCCGTGGCATCGGCCTGCGCGTCGCCGGATTGTCCCACAGGGCGCGAGCCGTATTGCGCCAGGAGGCCTTCTAGGCGGCGGGCCAGCGCGAAGGTGTAACCAAGATCGACGAGGACACGCTGCAACAGACTGGGGTCCGGCTGCGTCTTGATGCGCAGACTGGCCGAAGGCGGCGGCAGGTCGGGAACGACGGTTTGAAGAAAAAACTGGTTGGCACCCTCGTAATAGACGACCAGATCAGGTGCGAGCGGCGCCACCTCGTTCTTCATGATCGCCGCGATATCGGGCGATGCGATGCTTTCACGTCCGGCGTTGAGCACCTCGAACCTGAGATCGAGCTTCTTCGCCGCCGCCCAGCGGTTTAGCCAGTAGCCCACGTGCTCGGGATACGAATAGAGGAAGTTGTGCGCACTCACCGTCGTCGAAGCGCCGATGAAGGCGATCCGGATCGTCTTCGGCTGGCGCGCGACCGGCACCGGCGGGCCGCGGAAACCGTATTCGTTGGTCACGAGACCGATCGGCGTCGTCCTGTCGGGCAGGAAGCGGAAACGAGGCCAGGGCTCGCCGTCGGGCGGGTCGTAGACATAGATCTGGCCAGGTGCGTCCTTGAGATAGAAGTGCCTGCAAGGGTCGGGACCCACGAAGGCGCTGTTCCATGCCTTGAACATGTCCGAACGCCGGGTGCCTTCCGTCACGCCGCTCGCCTCGACCCGCCGGATCAGTTCGACGTCCTCGGGCTTTGCCGGCTGCCGATTCGGCAGCGGCGCCGGGTTCTCGCCGAACCAGGCGCGTTGAACGCCTTCCGCCAGGGGAATCTCGCCAAGGTGTCTCAGCGCATCGCTCGGCGCTTCGGCATCGAGCCAGCGCACCAGCCCTTCCGCCGCCGCCGTGCAAAGCACGACCGACAACAGGACCAGAAGCGTGTTCTTCAGCAGGATCGGCACGGCTCGATCTTCTAGTACGTCCCTCCTGTCGAAACCAGCGAAGCGCCCGATCTCACCGATCGGAGAGCCATGCTATAAGGCACGCCGAACCACGCGGAGAGGTCGATGCAGTTCGGTTGGCTTACGCTTGCAATGTCCCCTTCGCCCGACGATGACGCCGACCGCATCGACCAGATCGTCGCGCAAGCCTGCGAAGCCTAGCGACTGGGCTTCTCCGACGTCTGGCTCACCGAGCACTAT
>JAKFVZ010000676.1 GCA_021732965.1 Reyranella sp. | reverse complement strand
ATACCGAATCGCCGACGACAGCGGCATCGACGATTCGGTCTTTAACGAGCAGCATGTGTTCCTGCTCCAGACGGCGGCGCAGATGCCGAACCTCGACCGGATGTTCGTGAACAAGTGGATCAAGCAGCGGCTCTGCCAGACGGTCGGCGGCGACCGCTCGTGGCTGCGCAAGGTGGTGCCCTGGTACGGGCACGACTCGCACTTCCACATCCGCCTGTATTGCCCGCCCGGCAATCCGCAGTGCCAGCCGCAGGCGGACTACGCCCACGACGACGGCTGCGGCGAAGCGCTGGACTCGTGGTTCCGAAAGGCGCCGGTCGTCCCTCCGACCACGCCGCCCAAGCCCTACCGGCCGAAGCTTCCGGCGGCTTGCACCGCCGTGCTCAACGCCCGCTAGCCACAGCTAGCTGATTCCGCCGCAACGGTTGGCACGCTGGCGCGCCTGCACGTCCAGCCAGTCGAGGCCGCCCACGGTTCCGATCCGGATCCAGTCGACCTGGATCGTGCCGTCCGGCACCCGCTTCACAACGTAGCGGGATTCCGCCTGCGGGGCGCTCTGCGGCACGTAGAGGATCGACGTCGTGCCCGGCGCCGAACCCGGTTCGATGTTCACGACGAAGCCACTGGCGGCCGGCGCCGCGAGGCAAGTCACCATCGAATCGTAAGGCACGGTATAGACACTGGACCAGGCCGGCACCGGCTTCGGCGGCGTCAGGGGCTGGTTGGCCATCTTGTCCACGTCCGAACACGCTGCGGCGGCGAGCGATACCAGGATTGCAACCATCAAATGCTTGAACATCACTCACCTCCGAAATCGGCGTTATTCTACTCGCCCTGGCCGAGGAGTGAACCGGCCCGGCGCGAAGAGCGGAAGAACCACTGGAAGACCTGGAATCCCACGACCAGGTAGACGACCGACAACCCGAAGGCGACGGCGAGCATGTCCCAATGGACCGTCTTGTCGGCCATGATCGCGCGCATGCCCTCGAAGATGTAGGCGGGCGGCAATCCCCAGGCGATGACCTGCAGCCAGTTCGGCAGGACCGAAACGGGATAATAGACCCCGCTCACCGGCATCAGCACGAAGACGGCGGCCCAGGCGAAGCTCTCGGCGCTCTGCCCCACCCGCATCACCAGCCCCGACATGGCCAACCCGATCGACCAGGAAAACATCTGCAGGATGACGAAGAAGGCGAGCAACGGCAGGCCAAGCGTGTAGATCGAGTAGCCGAAGAAGGCCCAGGCCAGCAGCGACACCGGGATCATGCCGAGCAAGGTTCGCAGCAGGGCCGCGATGATGATACCGGTGGCCAGCTCCCAGGAGCGGATCGGACTCACGAACAGGTGCCCGAGATTGCGCGACCAGATCTCCTCCAGGAAGGCGATCGACAGCGAGAGGTTGCCGCGCACGACGACTTCCCACAGCAGCAGGCCGGACAGCAGAACGCCCGCCGCCTGCGCGACGAAGGAGGCCTGCGGCAGCAGGTACTGGGTCATGAAGCCCCACATCACCATCTGCACGGCCGGCCAGTAGATCGAATCGACCAGGCGCATCACCGAGCTGCGCCAGAGGTAGATGTGGCGCAGAACCAGCGCGTGGATGCGACCGATGGAACCGCTCATGGCGTTCCTCCGCCGGACTTGAGAGCGTCGAGGCCACGGCCGCGGCCGCGCGCCATGTCGAGGAACACCTCTTCCATGTCCTCGCGGCCGAACCGTTCGAGCAACTCGCGCGGGCTGCCGCGCTCGAAGACCTTGCCGGCCTGCAGCAGGATCACGTCGTCGCACAGCCGCTCGACCTCGCCCATGTTGTGCGAGGCCAGCAGGATCGTGGCATGGGTCTCGTGCTGATAGCTTTCGAGGTAGCCGCGCACCCAGTCGGCGGTGTCGGGATCGAGCGAGGCCGTCGGCTCGTCGAGAAGCAGCACGTCGGGCTTGTTGATCAGCGCCTTGGCCAACGCGACGCGCGTCTTCTGGCCGGCCGACAGCTTGCCCGCCGGCCGATCGAGGAACGGCGCCACCTGCATGTGCTCGGCAATCTCGACGATGCGGCGCTTCAGGTCCTTCACGCCGTAGAGCTGGCCGTAGAACTGCAGGTTCTGGCGCACCGTCAGCCGATGCGGCAGGTCGACATAGGGCGAGGAGAAGTTCATGCGCGGCAGCGCCGCATAACGCCGCCGCAGCATGTCGATGCCCAGGATCTCGATGCTGCCACCCGTCGGTTCGAGCAGGCCCAGCAGCATCGCGATGGTCGTGGTCTTTCCTGCGCCGTTGCCACCCAGCAGTCCGAGCACGGTGCCGCGCGGCACCGAGAAACTCAGATCGTCGACCGCGACGATCTCGCCATACACCTTGCGCAGGTGCTGGACGGCAATGGAGGGGGCTGCGGACATGCTGGCATCACAACGCCTTGATCGCCGCTTCGATGCGATCGAGGCCCTTGCTGAGACGCTCCGCGCTCGACGCGAAGCACAGGCGTACGTTGCCCTGCCCGCCCGGCCCGAAGGCTTCGCCAGGCGCGAGGCCGACCTTGTACTGCTTGGCCATGGTCTTGCAGAAAGCGAGCGTATCTTCGACACCGTCGACCGAGAAGAAGGCGTAGAAGGCTGCATCCGGCCGCGCGATCTTGACCTTCGGCAGGGCCGAGAGGCGCTGGAACACCAGTTCGCCGCCGGCGCGGCAGCGTTCGACCATC
The DNA here is from genome assembly GCA_021732965.1 of Reyranella sp. GTDB lineage: Bacteria > Pseudomonadota > Alphaproteobacteria > Reyranellales > Reyranellaceae > Reyranella. Next base: position 8,366 of record JAKFVZ010000676.1, on the reverse strand, counting down.
TCGTGGATGAAGCCGTCGCCCTGCTCCAGCGCCGCCACGGCGCCCTTCTGCAGGAAGGCCGGCACGCCCGACGTGTTGATCTGCACCAGCTTGGCGAACTGGTCGCCCAGCGCCGCCGGATGGGTGAGCCAGCCCAGCCGCCAGCCCGTCATCGCCCACGGCTTGGAGAAGCTGTTGAGCACGATCACCGGATCGTCGGGACCGGCCAGTTCGAGGAACGAAGGCGCCACCTGCCGGCCGTCGGGCCGCTTGCTGTAGATCAGGCGGGCATAGACCTCGTCGGCCATGATCCAGACACCGCGCTTGCGGGCGAAGTCCAATAGGGCCGCCTGCTCTTCCGTGGTCATCGTCCAGCCGGTCGGATTGCCCGGCGAGTTCACGAAGATCGCGCGCGTGCGATCGTCGACCGAGTCGAAGACCTTCTGCAGGTCGAGCTTCCATCCGCCCGATGGCGTACGGTCGAGCGCGACGTATTTCGGCACGCCGCCCACCAGCCTGGTGGCCGAGGTGATGTTGGGCCAGATCGGCGAGACGATGACGATGTTGTCGCCCGGGTCCAGCAGCAGCTGGCAGGTCAGCAGGATCGCCTGCATGCCGCCCGTCGTCACCGTGAGCCGCTCGACCGGGCACTTGATGCGATAGAGACGCTCCGTGTAGGCCGACAACGCGCCGCGCAGTTCCGGGATGCCGCGCTGCCAGGTGTAGAACGTGTCGCCGGCCTGCAGGCCGGCGGCGGCCGCATTGCGCACGAAATCCGGAGTCACGAGATCGCTCTCGCCGAACCACAGCGGCACGACGTCGGGATCGCCGAACACCGTCATCGCCACTTCGGAAATAGGGGTTTCGGGCAGGCCGGCCGTGGCGCCGCTCAGCGACGCCTTGAGGCCCGACGCGACAAATCTGTTATGGTCTTGCATCCATCGGACGTAGCGCATCGTTCGGAATTGCGCCAGCCATCCGCCTGCCCGACAATTGTTGGCGGCGAGGCCCAGCCAGACTAATCGCAAGGAGAAAGCCATGAAGTACTCTGCATGCCTGCTTTCGATCGCCCTGCTCACGGGCTGCGTGCACGGCGAAAATGTCGAACGCCTCCAGGCCGGAATGGATCGCGACCAGGTCCGCACGGTCATGGGACCGCCCGACGGATCGACGCATTCGCCGGGCAAGGACTGCGCCTACTACACGGTTCTGAAGGACTTCTGGAGCCGAACGCCATGGTCCATGTCAGACCGCTACTATGTCTGCTTCACCGACGGCAGGGTCGAGACCTACGGCCGGGCGGACCAGCCGGCCACGGCTCAGATGACAGCGCGATAGGGCGGCGCTACGCTACCGATAGGGGGAAGAATGCATTCACATCAGGATGACGGGCAGATCGCCCAGTGGCTTGCCGACCGCCAGCCAAGCACCTACGCCGATGGCCGTCGCTGTGACGAGATACAGTACCTGCAGTGCAAGCTGATCCTGAAGCCGGACCGTTTCACCTCCGCCCATGTCTTCAAGGAATTCGCGGCCCTGGTCGAGCGGGCCGCGGCGACCACCGGTGTCGGCTACCAGCATACGCCCAAGTCCCAGCAGCGGCCGGAAGTCCGCGAGGTGCTGTTCCTCGATACCGGCGGCTATCACCTCTACAACAACAGCTTCATTGTGCGGCGCCGCATTGCGTACCAGGACGGCTTCCCCATCGGCGATCCGGAGATCGTCTTCAAGTATCGCAGCGACGACATGGCGAAAGCCCAGGCCCTCGACGTGCGGCCGCATATCGACGGCAAGTACAAGATCAAATTCAAGCTCGAGGTCATGCCCCTCAAGGAGCGGATCGGCGGGCTCCGGCGTCTGCTTTCGCACAATGTCGAGTTCGGCCTGAGCCAGGCGCCGCAGGCCGCCCGCATCGTCATGTCGTCGCTGGGCAACATGTCCCTCCCCGAACTGACGCAGATCTTTCCGACACTGGGAACGATCAAGTGCGACGGGCCGAACGACGTGTCGCTCGTGAACCATACCATCGTCGAGGAGCTGCTGCAGGACATCTGCCTGCTCGACTTCGGCCACCACACGGCGGCCACGGCCAATCTCGGCCTGTGGCGCGCGCGCGGCGACCATCACGCGTTCGTGGGCGAGTTCGCCTTCCAGCTTCGCTTCAACGGACCCGACGACATCAAGCACAAGGCGCTGAACCACTGCGAGCGCTTCTTCCTCGAACTTCAGCAGGTCGCCGCGGACTGGCTGTCGCTCACCACGACCAAGACCGGCGCCGTCTACCGGCTGAAGGGCAACCCGCCGCAAGCACACGAATGAGCGCCGCAGAAACTTCTCCGCCGGTCCCACCGCCGTCGCTCGGAAAGCTCTTCTGGGTGTTCCTCGTGATGGGCGCGACGAGCCTGGGCGGTGGCGTCGTCGCCTACCTGAGGACGGGCCTCGTGGTGCGCCAGCGCTGGCTCGACGATCTCAGCTTCGTCGAGCTGCTCTCCATCAGCCAGACCCTGCCCGGCCTCAACGCCACCAACATGTCGATCCTGGTGGGCGACCGCCTGCGCGGCGGCATGGGGGCGCTCGTCGCCACGCTGGGCATGTGCCTGCCCGGCGCCTCGCTGATGATCGCCGCGGGCTTCGCCTACGGCGCCGGGGGCGACGGTCCCTGGTCCAAGGCCTTCCTGCACGGGATCGCGGCCGGTGCGGTGGGGCTGATCGTCGTCGTGCTGGTCCAGCTCGGCGCCAAGACGCTGAAGTCCGTGGCCGACTACGTCTTCGTACTCCTCACCGCCGCGGCCGTCGCCTTCTTCAAGGTGCCGGTGCCCTATGCGTTGATCGTGGCCGGCATCGTCGCCATCTGGTGGCACCGCCCGCGCGACAAGGACGTCCCGTGAAGAATCTCTGGGATCTCGCAGGCGTCTTCGCCTACCTCTCGCTCCTCACCGTGGGTGGCGGCATGGCCGCTTTCCCGGAAATGAAGGAACTCACGGTCGACACCTATCACTGGCTGACCTTTCCCGAGCTCCTGCATTTCTACAGTCTGGGCCAGCTCGCGCCCGGACCGAACATGATGATGGTCGCTTCGATCGGCGTCGTCGTCGGCCACATTCCGGGCGCGCTGGTGGCGTTGATCGCATTCTTCCTGCCGACGGGCCTGCTGACCTTCTTCGTCGGCCGTCTGTGGACGCATCTGGCGACCTGGCGGTGGCGGCCGTCCATTCAGGCCGGCCTGGGCTCCGTTGCCGTGGGCCTCGTGCTCGCCGGCGCGATCATCATGGGGAAAGGGGCGATCACCGGCTTTTTCTTCGGCGTGATCTCGCTCGTCGTCTTCCTGCTGCTGTGGCGGACAAAAATCAATCCGGCCTACCCGATCGTTGCGTCCGGCCTTGTCGGAATGGCGCTGCACTACTTCACGGCAGCCTGACGCAGGACATGCGTCTCCTGAAGTCGGCCACCTCCACTCGTTGGAGACAAACGATCGGAGAAGTGAATGGCTGAAGAACAGATGGGCGCGATCCGGGAAGCCCTCGCCGACATCTATGGCGAGAAGAACGAGGACGGCCTGCTTTGCTGCACACTGGAGGCCGTGAATGCGGACGGGATGGACGTCTCCATCCAGGTGATGGCCGAGACGATCAATCTGGCCCCCTATCCGTTTGCGGAAGATCCCCTCACCCGCTTCGAACTGAGCGGCGCCCTCGATACGCTGGAAAGTGTCGCACTCGACCTGATCGACTGGGACGCCAACGCCTTCGCGACCGTGGGGACCTCCGGCAACGATCCGGCGGACATCGCCCGGCTGATCGACCAAACATTCGTGAGAGTACTCGGCTGCTCTCCAGGCTACACCTTGACGGCTTCCACCGAAGACCTCGGGTGAGGCAGCACAGACACGTCCCGCCACAGGGAACGTCAGGCTCCTGTTTGCATTGCTTCGCAAGGCCTCAATGCAAGGAGTGACCGATGAAGCTCATCCCGATCGCGGCAGCGGCTCTCGCTGCCTCCGTTTCCATCGCCGCCGCCCAGATGCCGACGACGACCGGTACGCCCACGACGCCTGCCGTCCCGCCCGCCGGCATGCCGGGAACCGCCGAAAGCGAATCGTCAGTCAGGACACAGATCGAGGCGAGCGGTTACCAGAAGATCAGGGACCTGACCCGCAAGTCGGATGGGTCCTGGCACGCCAAGGCCACCAAGAACGACGTGGAAGTCGCGGTCTCGGTCGACAGCACCGGTAACGTGACGCAGGTCCAGTAGCTGGCGGGGTTATTGCTGCCGCGACGCAATCATCCGCGTGCTATAAGCGGCGCATGACGCTGCTCATTCTTGGTCTCGCCCTCTTCCTGGGCATTCATATTTTTACAACCATGAGGGGCGCGCGAGCCGCCGCCATCGGACGTCTGGGCGAAGGGGGCTACAAGGGCCTCTATTCGCTCCTGGCTGCGGTCGGCCTCGTGTTGATCGTCATCGGTTTCGGACGCTATCGAAGCGGTGGATATATCCAGATATGGAATCCGCCTCGCGCGTTCTTCCATCCTTTCTCCCTCTTCCTGTTGTGGTTTGCCTTCGTCTCCCTGACGGCGGCTTATGCGCCCGCGGGCCGAATCAAATCGCTGCTCCGGCATCCCATGCTGGTCGCCGCCAAGGCCTGGGCCCTGTCGCACCTTCTGGTGAATGGCGACCTGGGGTCGATGCTGCTCTTCGGCGGACTGCTGGCGTGGGCGGTTTACGACCGGATTGCCGTGAAACGGCGAGGCGATCCGGGTGCCCCCGCGGCGGGTTGGTCCCTGAACGACGCGTTGGTCGTCCTGATCGGAACCGTGGCCTACGTCGCCATGTTCTGGTTGCACGATAGTTTGATCGGCGTTACCGCAGCCTGAGCACAGTCCTCCGCTGGCCCAATTGCATCGCTCATGATAGGTTCCCGCCGTAATCGAACCCTGACAGTTGTTGAACAAAACCTGTGATCGTAGACGCTCTGTTCCCGACGTACCGCTTCGACAAGGCCGATAACGAGGATTTCATGGTTATCGACCAGTGGTCCTATGTCTGGGCAGCATTTTCCGGGCCGTTGTTCGTTCTCACCAAGGGGCTCTATCTGCTCGCCCTGGTCGACCTCCTGGCCATGGCCGCAATCATCGCCGGCGCCATCTTCGGCCTGACGATCATCGTCTATCTGTTCAGTGCCTCGATGGAAGGCATGATCCTGATGCTGGTGACGGTGGTCGGCGGATTCGCCCTGAACGGCATCGTAGCCGTGCGCCTGGTGCGCTACGGCTACCTCAAGAACGGTTGGCGCCTCGGCTACTAGTGATGGTGGTGGTAGCCATGATGGTGGCTGCCGCCGAACCGGTCGATATGTAGCGGCTGCTTGGCCAGGCCCGGGCAGAAGGTGTTCACGACCTTTTCCAGCTTGTCGTAGAGCGCCTTGGCGGGCTTGCGGCCCCTTTCGAGCCGCTCGCGTGCCTTCTCGGCCAGCCGCGCCAACTGCACCATGTCGACGTTCAGCAGCTTGCGGTCCTCCAGCACCATGCGGCCGGCGATCATCACCGATTCAACGGCCGAACCGTCCTCGGTATGGACGATCTGGTTGGTCGGATCGTTGCACGGGATCCAGTTGATGTGGCCGAGGTCGAGGAAGACGATGTCGGCCTTGTAGCCGACCTCGATCTTCCCGATCTTGTCGCCGAGGCCCAGCGCCCGCGCGCTACCGGCGGTCGCCGCGTGCAGGACCTCCTCGGTCTTGATCCACAGGCGGTTGTCCGGCCCCTGCACCTTCGAGACCATCGAGGCCAGACGCATGTTCTCGTACATGTTCTGGTTGTCGGAACAGCTCGCGCCGTCGGTGCCGATGCCGACATTGACCTTGGCATCCAGCATGCCGCGCATGTCGGCGATGCCGTTGCCCAGCACCATGTTGGAGCCGGGATTGTGCGAGACCGAGGCGCCCTTGTCGCCCAGCAGCTTCATGTCGTCACCGTCGAGCCAGACGCCGTGCGCCACCGTGAATTTCGGCCCGACCAGCCCCAGCGAATCCATGTAGGTGGTCAGCGAGGTGCCGTAGAGGCGGTAGCCCGCGATCACCTGGACCTTCGACTCGGAAACATGGGTGTGCAGGCCGGTGTCGTAGTCCTTGGCGAGCTTGAGGCAGGCCAGCAGGAATTCCTTGCTGCAGTGATGGGGGATGGTCGGAGCGACAGCGAGATGGACGCCCTGCCCGTCGAGCTTCCAGCCGTGCAGCGCCTTCTTCATCTGCTTCACGCTCGCCTTGTAGGGCGAGAATCGATAGGCCTCGACTTGCTTCTGCAGCGACGGCGGAAGCTGGTCCATGAGGCCGGGGATCGCCTGGAAGAAGCTCGTATCGGCCACCATCGGCGCGAGCATGGCGCGCATACCCACGTCGGCGTAGGCCTGACCGATGGCCGCCAGCCCTTCCGCCGTGGGCATCGGGAACTCGGCCGCCAGATCGTAGGCTGCCGTGCAGCCCTTCATCACCATCTCGGCCGCGCCGATCAGGCTCGACAGGTATTTGTCTTCCAGCGTGCGGGCGCCGCTCATGTAGGGGCCGGCCGTCAGCAGCAGTTCCAGCGTCACGCGATCGACCATGCCCTTGGCGAGATTGCCGTGGCTGTGGGTATGCCCGTTGATCAGGCCGGGATGCAGCAGCTTGCCGCTGGCATCGATCACCGTCGCGGACTCCGGGGCCGCGACCTTCCGCCCGATCTCGACGATCGTATCGCCCTTCACGAGGATATCGGCCTTGGGCGCGGAATGGCCCTTGATGTCGACCACGCGGCCGCCACGGATCACCGTCATCGGCGTTTTCGGCTTCTTTGCCATGTTACTCACTCCCCTAGCGCGGCTGGTCAGGCACCCGGTGTCGTGTTGCTGCTCGACCACGGGAAGAATATTCGCTCGGCGGCCACCACGAGCTGGAACAGGACGACGCCCATCACCGACAGGATGATAAGGGCTCCGAAGGCGACCGGCACCTTGAAGAACGCGGTCGAGGTCTGGATCAGGAATCCGAGACCGGCATCCGCATTGACGAACTCCGCCACGACCGCGCCGACCACCGCGAGCGAGATCGCCACCTTGAGGCCGGCGAAGATGAACGGGATCGCATAGGGCAGCCTGATTCGCAGCAGTTCGCTGAGCTTCGAGGCACGACAGGCACGGCTGAGTTCGATCAGCTCCGGCGGCACGGAGAGCAGGCCCGTCGCAACCGAGATCACCAGCGGAAAGAACGCCACCAGCACGGTGATGACGATGCGCGGCAGCTCGTTGGTGCCCAGCAGCACGACCAGGATGGGGGCCAGCGCCACTTTCGGTATCGATTGCGTCCACACCAGGAACGGATAGACCGCCGCTGCGATCGCGGGCGACGCGGTCAGGACCACCGCCAGCGGCAGGCTGATCAGGATCGACACGACGAACCCCAGCATCACGGTCTTGAAGGTCGCCATCGTATGGCCGGCGACCGTGGGTCCGATCGCGATCGTGTCCTTCCAGATTTCGGTCGGCGCCGGCAGCAGATATCCCGGAATCTTGAAAGCCCGACAGGCGGCTTCCCACAGGAGAAAAAGGCCTGCCGTGGCGATCAGCGGCAGCACGACCTCGTAGAGCGCCGCACTCTTCTTCCGGCGACGGGGCGGCTTCTGCCGCTGTTCAAGCGGCGGCGCGGCCTGGACCGACATGGCGTGTTCCGAAGATGAGTTGGCGGATGTGCTGGCTGGCCTCGTGGAATTCCGGTGTGGCCTCGGTCTCGAAGCTGCGCGGCCGCGACAAACCGATCTCGATGACCTCCTGGATGCGGCCGGGTCGCGGCGACATCACGACCACGCGATCCGCCAGCACCACGGCCTCGGTGATCGAATGGGTCACGAACAGCACCGTCTTGGGCCGCTCGCTCCAGATCCGCAGCAGCTCCATGGTCATCTCCTCGCGCGTCAACGCGTCGAGGGCACCGAACGGCTCGTCCATCAGGAGAATGTCGGGATCGTGCACCAGGGCACGGCAGATCGCGACCCGCTGCTGCATGCCGCCCGACAGCTCGCGCGGCGACTTGCCCTCGAAGCCGGAAAGCCCCACCAGCTTCAGGAGCGCCATCGCCTTGTCGGTGCTGGTCGAATCGATGCGGTGCATCATTCGCAGCGGGAACAGCACGTTGTCGAGCACGCTGGCCCAGGGCAGCAGGGTCGGCGCCTGGAAAACGATGCCGGTCTCCGAACGCGGTTCGGTGATCGCCGCCCCTCCGATAGAAGCCCGCCCTGCGGTGGGCAGGATCAGTCCCGCCACGATGCGCAGCAGGGTGGACTTGCCGCACCCCGACGGACCGACCAGCGTGATGAACTCGTTGCGCCCGATCTCCAGCGACACGTCCTGCAACGCCG
>JAKFVZ010000102.1 GCA_021732965.1 Reyranella sp. | reverse complement strand
ACGCCAGGCCGATCTCTTCTGCCCCTCGCGCGGCCAGCGCGATGCACTCGCCATCTTGCCGGTCGAGGGATTGCGCCTCGATCCGCCGATCCTGGAAACCCTGCTGAAGCTCGGCTTGCGCCGCATAGGCGATCTCTACCCCATGCCGCGCGGGCCGCTCGTCCGCCGCTTCGGCGACCATCCGGTGCGCCGTATCGACCAGGCACTGGGCAGGCTCGACGAGCCGATCGAGCCGCGTCGCCTGCCGCCCGCTTTCCGCACGCGCCTCGCCTTCGCCGAGCCGATCGGCCGGACCGAGGATATCGCCGCCGCGACCAGTCGACTTCTGGCAGCGCTGTGCCGACAGTTCGAGCAGGCCGGCGTCGGCGCGCGCCAGCTCGAGATTGCGCTCTACCGAGTCGACGGTTCGGTGGACCGCACCTCGATCGGCACCAGCCGGCCCAACCGCGACAACCCGAAGCTGATGAAGCTGTTCGAGGAGAGGCTGGGCGAACTCGATCCCGGATTCGGCGTCGAGTTGATGATCCTCTCCGCGCCCGAGGTCGAGACGTGGAGCGGTACCCAGGATGCGCTCCCGGACCAGGACTCGCCCGGCATCGCTTCGGGCCTGGATGGCACGATCGATCTGGCGGATCGCTTCGCGCTGCGCCTTGGTTCGGAGAATGTCGTGCGGCTGCTGACCCGCGACAGCCACCTTCCCGAGCGCGTCCAGATCGCGGCGCCCGTCTCTTCGAAGCCTGCCGCCGAGGGAGCGTGGCGCCGAATCGCGAATCTCAAGAATGCCCGGCCGACGCGCCTGCTGCAGCGGCCCGAACTCGTCGAGGTCACCGCCTTCGTGCCCGACGATCCGCCTTCGGTGTTCCGCTGGCGCCGGCATGCCCATCGCATCGTGCGCGCCGACGGGCCGGAGCGGATCGCCGACGAATGGTGGCGACCGCGGCCCGACGGCAGCCGCCCGCCCGCCGGCACCCTGCCGCCGGTGCGCGACTATTACCGCGTGGAGGACGACGACGGCGGCCGCTTCTGGCTGTTCCGCGACGGGCCCTATCAGCTCGCCGCCAACGGCCAGCCGACGGCGCGCTGGTTCCTCCACGGTTTCTGCGCCTGAGGGAGAGAGAAATGGAAATGGAAATGCAAACGGCAACGGCAGCGAGCAAGCGCGGCACCACGCTCACCATCCGCGGCCTCGACGGTGCGATCATCGAGCGCCTGAAGGTTCATGCGCGCGCCAGAGGCCGGTCGCTCGAAGCCGACCTGCGCGACCTGCTGACCTATGCGTCGGGCCAGCCGCTGGTGCTCGATCCGCTGGAAGAGGCCGACCGTATTGCCGCCATGACGCCGCCGGCCGCCGTCGCGCAGATGGGAGGCGGCAAGTGATCGTCGTCGTCGATCCCGGCGTCGCCATCAAATGGTTCGTCGAGGAGCCGCTGCGGCCGCAGGCGCGTTCGCTGCTGGCCAACCGGCACGAGGTGATCGCGCCCGATATCCTGATCGCGGGCGTCGCCGAGCTGGCATGGCAGAAAGCGACGCGGGGCGAGATCACGACCGATCAGGCCGAGCCGATCGTGCGCAACATCGCGCTGCCGTCGTTCATCTCGGCCTTCGTCGAATCCCCGAAGCTGCGCACACGTGCGCTCGCCATCGCGCTTCAGTGCGGCCGGCCGGTCCACGAGTGCTTCTACGCCGCCTGCGCCGAATCGGCGAAGGCGCCGCTGGTCAGCGCCGACGAGGCATTCCTGCACGCGCTGGAGAGCGAGGGGATCGGCGTGCGCACCGTGCCGCTCGCCCGTATCCACGAGCTCACCGTGTCGTGAGCCATGGACTACGCCGAGCTGCAGGTCACGACCAACTACAGCTTCCTGCGCGGCGGCTCGCATCCGCAGGAGCTGGTCGAACGGGCGATCGAGCTCGGCCATGGCGCCATCGGCATCACCGACCGCAACACGCTGGCCGGCGTGGTGCGGGCATTCGCGGCCTCGCGCCACGAAGAGAATCCGAAGGATCCCGAGCATGACAGGATCAGGCTGCTCGTCGGCAGCCGCCTCGAAACGCGCGACGGTTACTCTCTGCTCGTCTATCCGACCGATCTCGAGGCCTACAAGCGACTGTCCCGCCTGCTGACCCTCGGGAACCGGCGTGCCGAGAAGGGACAATGCGACATCGGCTTCGGCGATCTCGCTGAATACGCCGAAGGCTTGCTGGCGATCGTGCTGCCACCGCGCAAGCCGGAAGAGCCGGTCTTTCGCGAGCGGCTGAAGCGGCTCGCAGCGCTGTTCGCCGGCCGCTGCTACCTCGCGGCCTCCATGCTCTATCGCGGCGACGATGCGCGCCGCCTCGCCCTGCTCGACGATCTTGCGGAGTGGCACGGGGTGAAACTCGTCGCCACCAATGACGTGCATTATCACGTGCCCGAACGGCGGGCGCTGCAGGACGTGGTGACGGCCATTCGCCTGGGCTGCACCGTCGAGGCGTTGGGCCTCCGCCGTTTCGCCAGCGCGGAGCGGCACCTCAAGTCTCCCGCCGAGATGGCGCGCCTGTTCCACCGTCATCCGCACGCCATCGCCGCCACGCAGGAGATCGTGAAGCGCTGCAGCTTCTCGCTTCGGCAACTCACCTATCAATACCCGATCCTTTACGAGGGCGGCGAGACGCCCATGGACAAGCTCATGCGTCTCACATGGGCGGGGGCGGAATGGCGTTATCCGCAAGCTGTTCCTGAAGACGTGAAGGATACGATCCGAAAGGAATTCGCGCTCATCGATCACAAGGGGATCGCGCCCTACTTCCTGACGGTGCACGAGATCGTCGAGGAAGCCCGCCGGCGCGGCATTCTATGCCAAGGCCGTGGTTCGGCCGCCAACTCCGCCGTCTGCTACTGCCTCGGCATCACGTCGGTGAACCCCAAGGAAACGAAAGTGCTGTTCGAGCGCTTCCTGTCCAATGCCCGTGATGAACCGCCCGACATCGACGTCGATTTCTAGCATGAACGACGCGAAGAGATCATCCAGTGGATCTACGATACGAAGAGCCGGCACCGCGCCGCGCTGGCGGCCACGGTGATCTCCTTCAGAAGCCGCAGCGCCATCCGCGAGGTCGGCAAGGTGCTGGGCCTCTCGCCCGACACGGTGGGTGTGATGGCCGACACGGTCTGGGGCATGGGCTCCAGCGGCGTGAAGATCGAGCATGTACGCGAGGTCGGCCTCGATCCGGCGGACCCGCGCATCATGCTGGCGCTCGAATTGTCGTCCGACCTGTGCGGCTTCCCGCGCCATCTTTCCCAGCATGTCGGCGGCTTCGTGCTGACCCAGGACCGGCTCGACGAGCTGGTGCCGATCCAGAACGCCGCGATGGAGGAACGCACCGTCGTCGAGTGGGACAAGGACGATCTCGACGTCCTGGGGATCTACAAGGTCGACGTGCTGGCGCTCGGCATGCTGACGGCGCTGCGCAAGAGCTTCGCCCTCGTCGAGAAGCATTACGGAGAGAAACTTACGCTCGCCATGCGCCCGGACGACAAGAATGTTTACGAGATGCTGTGCCGGGCGGATTCGGTCGGCGTCTTCCAGGTCGAAAGCCGGGCACAGATGTCGATGCTGCCGCGCCTGAAGCCGCGGGAATATTACGATCTCGTCGTCGAGGTGGCGATCGTGCGGCCGGGGCCCATTCAGGGCGGCATGGTTCATCCCTACCTGAAGAACCGGGCGAATCGCGACGCCGTCGTCTATCCCAAGCCTGAAATGAAAGCGGTCCTCGAACGCACGTTGGGCGTTCCGCTGTTCCAGGAACAGGCGATGCAGATCGCCATCGTGGGCGCCGGCTTCTCGCCGGAAGAAGCCGACAGGCTGCGCCGCGCCATGGCGACTTTCCGGCACAACGGCACCATCTACCGGTTCAAGCAACCCTTCATCAGAGGCATGGAGGAAAACGGCTACGAGAAAGACTTCGCCGAACGCTGCTTCAAGCAGATCGAAGGCTTCGGCGAATACGGCTTCCCCGAAAGCCATGCCGCCAGCTTCGCCATCCTGGTCTACGCCTCGTCCTACGTGAAGCATTACTACCCGGAGGTCTTCGCCGCAGCCCTGCTCAACTCCCAGCCGATGGGGTTCTATGCGCCTGCCCAGCTGGTGCGCGATGCGCGGGAGCATGACGTCGACGTGCGGCCGCCCGACATCAATGCCAGCGACCGAGACTGCACCCTGGAGCCGGGAAAGAACAATCGCTGCGCCCTGCGCCTCGGCTTGTGCCAGGTGACGGGGCTTTCCAGGGAGGCGGCCAATCAACTGGTCGCGCGCCGCGGCGCCATGCCCTACCGCGATCCCGCCGACCTGTGGCGGCGCAGCGGCCTCACCAAGCGGCAGATCGTGGCGCTGGCCCGGGCCGACGCCTTTGCGTCCATGGGACTGACGCGCCGCGACGTGTTGTGGGCGGTGCGTGGCTTCCCGGAAGGACAATTGCCGCTGCTCGACACGCAGCCGGAGGCGCGCGACCTCGAGCCCCCCGTCACCCTGCCGAGGCTGACCCTCGGCGAGCAGGTGGTGGACGATTACAGCAGCTTCTCCCTCTCCCTGCGTTCGCATCCGATGGAACTGCTGCGCGCGACCTTCGCGCAGCATGGGGTCTCCAGCACCGAGGCATTGAAGACGGCGAAGAACGGCGCGCTTCTCACCCTGGCCGGCCTCGTGCTGGTGCGGCAGAGGCCGGGAACCGCCTCGGGCGTGGTGTTCGTCACCCTGGAAGACGAGTTCGGCGTCGCCAACCTCGTGGTCTGGCCCAAGGTGTTCGAAGCCTATCGTCGCATCGTGATGGGGGCGCGACTGATGGGCGTGCGGGGCCGCGTCCAGTGCGAGGGCGAAAAGGAATACAAGGTGATCCATCTCGTCGCCGACGAGGTGTGGGATCTCTCGGCCGATCTCGATTCGATCTCCGAGCTGGACCTGTTCCATCTGACCCATGGCCGGGGCGACGCCGTCCGTACGGATTCCGACGACCGGCGGGTGAAGACTCCGGAGGCCAACGCCACCCGTCACCGGTCGAGCCGGGGCGTAACCGCCAAACCCGGTTACGACCGGAGCCGCATCGCGCTCGACCGGCCGAAGATCAGGATCGCCTCACGCGACTTCCACTGAAGCCGCTGCCCCGTCCTACTTCGTCTCGATCAGGAACGAGAGCAGACGCCGCATCGTCGGCATCAGGAACAGCATGATCGGGAACGCGACTATCCATGACGCCATCCACGATTCCATCCAGCGGGCGACCATGCCCGGCTCGAGGCCGATGGCGCGGATCGTGGCGATTCCGGACACGAGGAAGGTCATCACGAAGGTCAGCGCCAGAGGCATGGCGATGTGCATCGTACGGGCGGGGAGTTTCTTCACGGCGGGCCGTACAATATGGTACGGGCTAAGACCTCGTCCATCCCCGTTGTGGAAGCCCTCCCATGTCCCTCGCCCTCCCGTTCCAGACCGCCAAGCAGCTCGCCGCTGCGGTCCGGAAGAAGAAGATCGGCTGCCTGGAATTGCTCGACCTCTATCTGAAGCGGGTCGAGGCCTATAATCCCGAACTCAACGCCATCATCGCGACCGACATCGAGGGCGCCCGCAAGCGCGCCAAGGCGGCCGACCGCGCGGTCAGGGCCGGCAAGAAGCTGGGGCCCCTGCACGGCGTGCCGATGACCATCAAGGAATCCTTCGACGTCTCGGGCTTCCCCACGACCTGGGGCGATCCGGCCTTCAAGGACGAGGCCGTGACGCAGAATTCACTGGTCACGCAGCGCATGCTGGACGCGGGCGTCACCCTGTTCGGCAAGACCAACGTGCCGCTGAACCTCGCCGACTGGCAGAGCTACAACGAGGTCTACGGCTCGACCAACAATCCGTGGGATCTCGGCCGCACGCCGGGCGGCTCCTCGGGCGGTTCGGGGGCCGCGCTGGCTGCCGGCCTCACCGGCATCGAGGCCGGCAGCGACATCGGCGCCTCGATCCGCAATCCCGCCCACTATTGCGGCGTCTGGGGCCACAAGCCGAGCTGGGGCGTGGTCTCGCCCAAGGGCCATGCGCTGGCCGGCGCCGTGGCTTACGGCGACATCGGCGTGGTCGGTCCGCTGGCGCGCGGCGCCGAGGACCTCGAGATCGCGCTGACCGCGATGGCCGGCCCCGACTCGATCGACGGCCGTGGCTGGACGCTCAGCCTGCCGCGCTCGAAGAAGACGAAGCTGCGCGACTTCAAGGTGGCGGTGCTGCTGACCGACCCCAATGCCGAGGTCGACGATTCGGTGCAGGAGCAGATCTCCAGGCTCGCGACCTTCCTCGCCAAAAACAAGGTCAAGGTGAGCGACAAGGCGCGGCCGGCGATCGACACGGTCGAGCTGAACGACGTCTATATCCGCCTGCTGCGCGCGGCGACGTCGGCCCGCATGAGCGACGCGGTCTACGAGCAGGCCGTGAAGGACGCCGCCAGCCTGCCCGCCGACGACATGAGCTACTTCGCCCGGATGCAGCGCGGCAATTCACTGCCGCACCGCACCTGGCTGCAGCTGAACGAGAAGCGCCACAAGATGCGCTGGGCCTGGGACACCTTCTTCCAGGACTACGACCTGATGCTCTGCCCGGTCGCGGTGACAGCGGCCTTCCCGCACGACCAGGCGGGCCTGCGCCACAAGCGCACGATCATCGTGAACAACAAGCACGTGCCGGTGGTCGACCAGATCTTCTGGGCGGGCTACTCGGGCGTCACTTGGCTGCCCTCGACGGCCGCCCCGATCGGCCAGAGCAAGGACGGGCTGCCGATCGGCGTGCAGATCATCGGACGGCAGTATGGCGACTACGAAACCATCCAGTTCGCCAAGCTGCTGGAGAAGGAATATCGCGGCTTCGAGCCGCCGCCGGCCTACAGCTGAGCGCAGAGGACAGAATGCACAACGACATCGACCTCAAGAAGCACATCCGCTCGATCCCCGACTTCCCCAAGCCGGGCATCCTCTTCTACGACATCTCGACCCTGCTCGCGCACCCCAAGGCCTGGCACACCACCATCGAGCGGCTGGCCGACCTCATCCGGCCGCACAAGCCCGATGTGCTGGCAGGCATCGAATCGCGCGGTTTCCTGCTGGCCGCGCCGCTCGCGCTGGCGCTGGGCACGGGCTTCGTGATGCTGCGCAAGAAGGGCAAGCTGCCGGGCACGACGGTGCGCCACACCTATGCGCTGGAGTACGGCACCGACACGATCGAGATCCAGCAGGATGCCGTGCACAAGGGCGCGCGAGTCGTCCTTGTCGACGATCTTCTCGCGACGGGTGGCACGATGGCGGCCGCCGTCGAGCTGCTGGAAAGCGTCGGCGCGGTCGTCCCCACGACCGCCTGCATCATCGAGCTCACCTTCCTCGGGGGTCGCAAGAAGCTGAAGCCGCCGGTCGAAACGCTGCTGCAGTACGACAGCTAGACCGCACGCACGGCCTCCCGCCCCGCCGCCAAACCGGCTAGCATGGCGGCGGGAGGAACCAGATGTTCTCAGTATCCGCGTGCTTCTCCGAAACCTATGCGGAGGCACGCCCCAAGTTCTGTGCCGCCGCGGCCGAGGCCGGCGGCGCCCTTCGCTCATGGCTCAATCCCAAGGCGCTCGGCCCCGGCGGGGAGAGGCTCTTCCTGGATACGGCGCGCTTCGGTGCGGCCGATGCCGAGAACATGCTCGTGCTGATCGCCGGCACGCACGGCGTCGAGGGCCATTGCGGCTCAGGCGCCGAGATTGCGTGGCTGAAGTCCGGCGGTCCGGCGAAGCTGCCACCGAACACCGGTGCGCTTCTGATCCATGCCCTCAACCCCTATGGCTTCGCGTGGACGCGGCGCGTCACCGAGGACAATGTCGACCTCAACCGCAACTTCGTCGACCACGACAAGGGCTATCCCGGCAACGACGGCTATCTGGCCATCGCCGACGCCGTGCTGCCCCGTACCTGGGATGACGCCAGCAAGGCCGAGACCGAGCGCGTATTCGCGGCCTATGCCCAGAAGCATGGCGCGTTCGGCCTGCAGGGCGCGATCAGCGGCGGCCAGTACACCCATCCCGACGGCATCTTCTTTGGCGGCAACGCGCCGACCTGGAGCAATCGCACCGTGCGCGCCGTCGCGCGCGAGGAGCTGTCGCGGGCCAGGCGCGTCGGCATCGTCGACTTCCATACCGGCCTCGGACCGTTCGGCCATGGTGAGTTGATCTGCGCGGTGTCGCCCGCCGCCAAATCCTTTGCGCGCGCCAAGGCCTGGTACGGCGACGAGATGACCTCGCCGGAAGGCGGCACCTCGACCTCGGCGGTCGTGGTCGGCGTCATGACCGATGCCTTCCCGCAGGAACTGCCGGATGCCGAAGTCACGTCCGTTGCACTCGAATACGGCACCTACACGGTGCCCGAGGTGTTGACCGCCGTGCGTGGCGACAACTGGGTGCATCATCGCGGCGATCTCGGCTCGGAGCAGGGCCGGGCGCTCAAGGCCGACATGAAGGAGCGCTTCTTTCCCGCCGGCGACAAGTGGCGGGAGATGGTGTGGACGCGTGCCGAGCAGACGATCGGCTGGGCGCTGAAGGGGATGGCCGGGGGATGAGCCTCGCCGAGCCGAGCGAGGACACGGCGAAGCTGCGACTGCAGAAGGTCCTGCAGCAGACACCGCTATTCGCCGACCTCGATGCCGAAGCCCTGAAACGCGTCGAGCACGAGCTGACGCTGCTGGTGCTTCCGGGCGGCGCATCGCTGTTCCGCGCGGGCGAACCCGCCGATGCCGTCTACGTCGTCACCAGCGGCTGCCTCGGCGTCTTCCGCCACGAAGAGGAGAGCGAGGCCCGCGAGCCGATTCTGATCGCAGAAGTCCCTCCGGGCAACCTGGTCGGCGAGATGTCGCTCCTGTCGCAGGGCAAGCGCACGCGCAGCGTGGCGGCGCTGCGCGACAGCGAAGTCTGGCGCCTGCCCCAGACCAGCTTCAACGCCCTCACCTCGAGTCACCCCGAAGTGTTGCCGGCGCTGATGCGCAGCGTGGTCTCGCGCAACGCGGTCGACGCCGGCAAGCGCCGCCGCCAGCCGCGTACCTTCGCGATCCTGCCGAGCGGACCGGAGATCCCGGCGGCCCGCTTCGCGGTCCTGCTGGCCAATGCGCTGGGCCGCATCGGCACCCAGGTGCAGATGCTGGGATCGGAGTCCCTCGGCCAGGAGCCGGAATGGTTCGCGCGCTGCGAGATGGAATCCTCGTTCGTACTGTATCGTGCCGATCCGACGCTGACGCCCTGGACCGAACTGTGCCTTCGCCAGGCCGATTGCCTGGTCGTGATCCGCAACGCCGACAACGACCATCCGACCAGGGTTCCGTTCGAGATCGAGACGGCACAGAGCGGCGCGGTGTTCCACCGGCGCCGCGAACTGGTGCTGCTGCACGAAGGCCAGGATCCCCGAGCCGGCTCGACCGCTCCCCTGCTGGCGGGCGGCCTCTACGGCAATCACCATCATGTCCGGCTCGACATCCATGCCGACGTCGACCGGCTGGCACGGCTGCTGACCGGCCATGCGGTGGGCGTGGTCATGGCCGGTGGCGGGGCGCGCGCCTTCACGCATATCGGCGTGGTCAAGGCGCTGCGCCAGTGCGGTGTGCCGATCGACCTGGTGGGCGGAACCAGCATGGGTGCCATTGTCGCGGCCGGCGTGGCCTCGCGCTGGAACGACGAAGAGCTCGATGTGCGGTTCCGCCGGGCCTTCGTCGACAACAATCCGCTCAGCGACTACACGGTGCCGCTGATCTCCCTGTTCGCCGGCCGACGCGTCACGCGCCTCCTGCGCATGGCGTTCGGTGAGAAGGACATCGAGGACCTGATCCTTCCCTACTATTGCATGACCGCCAACCTCACCACGTCCAAGGCCGACATCCATACCGTCGGGCGGCTGTGGCGGTGGCTGCGGGCGTCCGTCTCCATCCCGGGCGTGATGCCACCCTTCAACGAGGCCGGCGAAGTGCATGTCGACGGCGGCGTGATCGACAACTTCCCGGTGCGGGCCATGCAGCGCCTCGGCCGCGGCGTCACCGTCGGCGTCGACATCGACACCGGCGGGGCCCTGGCCGCTGGCGATGGCGTGATGGAACCCTGGTCGGCGTGGGAGTTCTTCAGCCGCCTCATCTGGAAGCGCAACGAGACCCTGCCCATCCCCTCGATCGTGCGCATCCTGCTGCGTTCGGCTCTGGTCGCGAGCACGTCGCGGGCCGCCGAGGATCGCAGCGCGGCCGAACTCCTGATCGTGCCGCCGATGACCCACATCGACCTACTCGACTGGACGAGCTTCGACGCGGCGATCGAGCTTGGCTACCGGACAACCATGGAAGGCATGGAGAAGGCCCGTACCCTGCCGGTGGGCGCACGGCTGTTCCTGTCGTAGGGCGACATCGCTTGACAGCGCGCCGACGGCCTCTTCTATTTTACCCCATGGTTAACAAGACAGAGCGCCGATGACCCAGGCAAGCGACCGGCTCGATGCGACCTTCTCGGCTCTCGCCGATCCGACCCGGCGGGCGATCCTGGCGCGCCTCGCCCTCGGCGAGACCTCGGTCGGAGACCTGGCCCAGCCCTTCGACATGTCCCTTCCGGCGATCTCCAAGCATCTCAAGGTACTGGAACGCGCCGGCCTGATCGCCCGCGGCCGCGACGCCCAGCGCCGCCCCTGCCGCCTCGCCGCCGAACCGTTGCAGGAGGTCTCCGACTGGGTCTCGACCTACCGCCGCTTCTGGGAGCAGCGGCTCGACCGGCTGGAAGCCTATTTGCAGGAAGCGCAATCCGCCGTCTCGCCGTCGCCCCGCAAAAGGAAGAGAACCGATGCCCGCAAGCGCCGCTGACTCGCGCCTTCCGGCGCGCCGCGAATTCACCCTGAACCGCCTGCTGCCGGCGTCGCGCGCCTTGGTTTTCCGCGCTTTCGTCGAACCGGAGCGCATGAAGCATTGGTGGGCGCCGCGCGGCTTCCACGTCCTCTCCTGCGCCCTCGACCTGCGCGAAGGCGGCGCCTGGCGCATGCGCATCCGGTCCGACGAAACCGGGGCGATCCAGACAGAGGTCGGCACCTACCGCGAGATCCGGTCGCCGGAGCGCCTGGCCT
>JAKFVZ010000784.1 GCA_021732965.1 Reyranella sp. | reverse complement strand
TCTTCGTGGCCGGGGCGGTTCTGTTCGTCCTGGTCGGGATCGTCGCCGGCAGCGCCCTGCTGTCCAAGTTCGCCCTGTCGGTCGACGATTCGTCACGGCTGCGGATCTGGTCGGCAGCCTTCCAGGAGATCGGCCTGTCGCCCTGGATGGGTTGGGGGCTTGGCAGCTTCGCCGATGTTTTTGCGCTCCTGCAGCCGGCAAACAGCTTGCAACCCAACGATATCGCGCATTCGACGCCGCTCGAAACGATCGTCGAACTGGGTGTGATCGCCTCGATCCCGGCGATGGCGATCGTTGTCCTGCCGTGGGCGGTCTGCTTCAGGGGCGCGCTCAGGCGTCGGCTGGCCAATCGTTATCTTCCCGCCGCGGCCTTTGCGATCGCGGCCGTCCCGATCCTGCATTCGCTGATCGACTTCAGCCTGCAGATGCCCGCCATCGGCTTCGTCACATCCGCGCTGCTGGGAATGGGCTGGGCGCAGGCTTTCAGCCGAAGCGAGCGGTGAGGCAAAGCTTTACGCCTGTGCGGCGGGCATTATATGATCATCGCAAGTGCAACTATGCGTTTCGGTCCGCGGTCCGGATGACGGGCTGGGGTGTGCACCGGGGGACGTTGGGTGCGGAAAGCGATCGTCACTGGGGTAGACATGCCGTCGGATGAGCAGCGGTCGGCGAGCATGCCGCGCATGCGCTCGGCGCCGCAGCGGTTCATCGAGACCTGGGTCGATGCGGTTCTCGGTTTCCTGTTCTGCGTCGTGTTGCCGATCCCCCTCTATGCCAACGACGAGCCGTTCGTCGGCCCATTCGATGCGTCGGAACTGTCCATCGTCACCACGGCAGTCGCCTATGCGATCGTCTGGTATTGCGGGCGCCGGCTGGATGCGTTTCCCGGCGCCGGTCTCAATGTCGCGCAGGTCGTGCCGGTGGCCATCATCACCTATGCGCTCATCGCCGCGGTTCTGCTGCTCCTGCGTCTCGACTATTCGCGCGTGCAGCTGTTCGGCAGCGGCTTTCTCACCGTGCTCTGGATGGCGGTGATCGCCCAGCTGCGCGGCCGCTACCTCGTGCGCAACTACGCGGTGACGCCGCACGCCACGATCGGCACCCTGCCGAGGCTTCCGACCTGCCGCTGGCTCGATTTCGACGATGTCCGCCGGCGGCGCCTGCGCGTCGA
Source organism: Reyranella sp. (assembly GCA_021732965.1). GTDB lineage: Bacteria > Pseudomonadota > Alphaproteobacteria > Reyranellales > Reyranellaceae > Reyranella. Next base: position 10,022 of record JAKFVZ010000784.1, on the reverse strand, counting down.
TGCCATCGTGGCCGATCTGAGCGGCGACCTCGGCGAGGGGCAACTCGCGGCCCTGGCGGATGCAGCCATCGCAGGCGTACCCGTGCTCGACCGCCGCTATGTCGTCGAGAACATGACCGGCCGGACGCCGCTCAGCGGCCTGTCGCCCAACGAGTTCGGCTCGCTGCTGCCGTCGCGCCAGTATCTCGTCGTCCGCCGTGCCATTGAATTGGCGCTGACGGTCGTCTTCCTGCCGCTGCTGTTGCCGATCCTGGCGGTCGTGGCGCTCGTCGTGCGGTTCGACAGCCCCGGCCCGGTGTTGTTCCTGCAGACCCGCATCGGCCGCCGCGGTCAGCCCTTCCGGATGATCAAGTTCCGCACGATGTTCGTGGGCGTGCCCGGCCCGAGCTTCACGACTTCGGCCGACCCCCGCATCACCCGCACCGGCCATTTTCTCCGGCGCTGCCGCCTCGACGAGCTACCCCAGCTTTTCAATATCCTGAAGGGCGACATGAGCTGGGTCGGCCCGCGACCCGAGGCGGCGTCGCTGGAAAAGGGCTATGTGCGGGACATTGAGCACTTCGCTCTGCGCGGGATCGTGCGGCCGGGGCTCACAGGGTGGGCGCAGATCAACCAGGGCTATGCCCATGAAGCAGACGCGATGCGTTCCAAGCTCGAATACGACCTCTATTACCTCAAGCACTGCTCCCTGTGGCTCGATCTGGTGATCGTGCTCAGGACCTTCGCCGTGGTGTTCCGCGGCACCGGCGCGCGCTAGGCTCCGGCGCGACATCATGTGTGGCATAGCGGGCATCCACGCCTATCTCGACGTCGCGCCCCGGGTCGACCGCAGCGAACTCGTTCGCATGAACGAGCGCATGGTCGCGCGCGGTCCCGACGGCAGCGGGCTGTGGCTCAGCGACGACGGCCGCACCGGCTTCGGACACCTGCGGCTTGCCATCATCGACCTGTCGGAGGGCGGCGCGCAGCCGATGCACGCCAGCGACGGCCGGCTCAGCATCACCTTCAACGGCGAAATCTACAATTATCGCGAATTGCGCGCCGAGTTGCAGGCGAGGGGGCGCACCTTCCGCAGCGGATCGGACACCGAGGTCCTGCTGCAGCTCTACGCTGAGTACGGCGCGGCCATGGTGAGCCGGCTGCGCGGCATGTTCGCCTTCGGCATTTGGGATGCAGACAGGCGCACGCTGCTGCTGGCGCGCGATCCTCTGGGCATCAAGCCGCTCTACTGGGCCGACGACGGCTGGACGGTGCGCTTCGCCTCGCAGGCCAAGGCACTGCTGGCGAGCGGCGCGGTCTCGCGCGATCCCGATCCGGCCGGCATCGTGGGCTTCCATCTGTTCGGCAGCGTGCCGGAGCCTTTCACCGTCTGGCGCGGCATCCAGTCCCTCCCGGCGGGAACGACGCTGACAGTGGATGCCACCGGGCCCGGATTGCCGCAGCGCTACTACGACGTGGCGACGGCGCTGGCCGATCGCGCATCCTCTGCTTCCGCCTTCGATGCCAAAGCGCGTGTCGCCGAGGCCGTGCGGGAGTCGGTGCGCTATCACCTTGAAGCGGATGTACCGGTCGCGGTGTTCCTGTCCGCGGGCATCGATTCGGGTGCGTTGCTGGGAACGATGGCGGGGCTGGGCGTCCGTGACATCACCGCGGTGACGCTGGGCTTCCAGGAATTCCAGGGGATGCCGCTCGACGAGGCGCCGCTCGCGGCCGAAGTCGCGGCGCGCTACGGCGCGCGGCACATCGTCCGCACCGTCGATCGCGCCGAGTTCGAGCGCGACCTGCCCGCGCTGCTGGACGCAATGGATCTGCCGACGGTCGACGGCATCAACACCTGGTTCGTCGCCAAGGCCGCGCACGAGGCCGGCATCAAGGTGGCGTTGAGCGGGCTCGGCGCCGACGAATGTTTTGGCGGTTACCCGTCCTTCGTCGACGTGCCGCGCAGCGTCCACTGGCTGCGGCCGGTCTCGTGGATTCCCGGGATCGGCGCGCTGGCGCGTCGTGCCCTGTCAGGCGCCATGTCCGCCGGTCTCAAGCTTCATCCCAAGGCGGCGGGGGTGCTGCAGTATGGCGGCAGCTGGGCCGGCGCCTATCTCCTGCGCCGCAGCGTCTACATGCCCTGGGAACTCGACGAGGTGCTTGATCCGGCGCTGGTCGAGGAGGGCCTGCGCCGGCTGGCGCCGCTCAGCCGCATCGCCGACGCGATCCGGACGGGCCAATCGCTCGGCGACTTCGATCGGGTGGCCACGCTGGAGACGTCGCTCTATATGCGCAACCAGCTGCTGCGCGACTCCGACTGGGCGGGCATGTCCCACGGCGTCGAGATCCGCGTGCCGTTCGTCGATCCCTTCTTCCTCGCGGCCCTGCCGCCCGGGCCGGTGCTGGCTGGCATGAATGCCAAGGACGCGATCGCTGCGGTGCCCGAGCCGCCCTTGCCCGACAGCGTCCGCCATCGCCGCAAGACCGGCTTCTCGACGCCGGTCGGGCGGTGGCTCCGCGAAGCCTCCGGTGCGCCTCGACAACAGGGCATCGATCTTTCCGCGGCCTCGCGCGCGTGGGCGCTCGATGTCTGGCGCGCCGGCTGGACCGGCCCGGCGGCGGTCTAAGCGGCGCGATGGCCTCTCGCATCCTCGCCCTCGTCGGCGACTGCTACGGCGCGCGAGGCGGCATCGCCCGTTACAATCAGGACCTGTTCGATGCGCTGGCCGATGGCGACGTCGAGATCCTGATCCTGCCGCGCCATGGCGATGCCAGCGGAATCGCCCTGCCGCCAGGCGTGCGCCAGAACCCGCCGATCTTCGGCCGGCTGAGATTCTCGTTCGCCGCGATCGTGGCAGCCTGGCGGTTCCGGCCCGTCGACACCGTTTTCTGCGGGCATGTCTTCATGGCGCCGCTTGGCTACCTGCTCGCGCGCCTGCTGGGCGCGCATTACTGGATCCAGGCGCACGGCACCGATGTGTGGAAAGATCGCCGCGGCCTCGTGCGGCGCCTGATCGGCCGCGCCGATCTGGTGAGCACCGTCAGCCGCGAGACCCGTCGCATCCTGCTGGGTTGGGTCGACCTCGCTCCGGAGCGCGTGCGCGTCCTGCCCGATACGGTGCAGGATGTTTTCACGCCGGGGCCGCCGTCCGAAGCCCAGCGCGAGCGCCTCGCGCTCGGGGCAGGGCCGATCCTGCTCACCGTCGGGCGGCTCGCCGCGAGCGAACGCTACAAGGGACACGAGGCGGTCTTCTCGGTGCTGGCGCGCCTGCGCGAGAAGTTTCCGCATCTGGTTCATGTCGTTGCCGGAGACGGTGACGACCGGGCACGTCTCGAAATGGTGGCGGCCGAAGTGGCGCCCGGCGCGGTGCGCTTCCTGGGCTTCGTGCCCGATGCGGACCTTCCCGATCTTTATCGACTCGCGGACCTCTACGTCATGCCGAGCACGGAGGAGGGGTTCGGCATCGTCTATCTCGAAGCGGCCGCCTGCGGCCTGCGCGTGGTCGGCGGCAAGGGGGGCGGCACCGCCGACGCCATTCCCGACGAACGAGTCGGCGTCATCGTCGATCCGGCCGATCGCCAGGCGCTCGCCGATGCCATCGAGCAACAACTTGCATTGGGAAGGGCCGATCCGGCAGCCGTCGAACCTTATCGCCGGCCCTCTTTTGTCGCTGCGGCCCGTGCACTCTACGCTCGCCTTTCGGGCCAGCCACGTCGTATGACTGCCCGCCCATGAATTCCAGCGATCGCCCTTCGCAGCGGCTCATCCTCGAGGCCGGACGTGCCGATCGGCAATATTGGCGCGACTTGTGGCGCTACCGGGAACTGTTCTTCATCCTCGCCTGGCGCGACGTGGCGGTGCGCTACAAACAGACGGTGATCGGCCTGGCCTGGGCTTTCGTGCGGCCCTTCATCACCATGGTCGTCTTCACGATCGTGTTCGGCAAGCTCGCGAAGCTGCCGACGGAGGGTGCCGCCCCTTACGCCGTGCTGGTCTTCGCGGGACTGCTGCCCTGGACGCTCGCCTCGTCGATCCTGAGCGATGCGTCGGGCAGCGTGCTCACCAACTCCCAATTGGTCAGCAAGGTCTACTTCCCGCGCATAATCATTCCGTTCGCGACGGTGATGGTCGGACTGGTCGACTTCTGCGTAAGCCTCGTCATCCTGGCCGGGGTCATGCTGTGGTACGGCGTGGTGCCCGACTGGCACATCCTGATGCTGCCGTTCTTCGTCGCCCTGGCGGTGGCCGTGGCCATCGGGCCGGCCCTGTGGGCGGCGGCCGTCGTCGTCAAGTACCGCGACTTCCGATTCGTCATCCCCTTCGTCGTGCAGATCGGCCTCTACGTCTCGCCGGTCGGTTTCTCGGCCAAGGTCGTGCCGCAGGAGTGGCAGCTCCTCTACAGCATCAACCCGATGGTCGGCGTGATCGACGGATTCCGCTGGGCCATCCTGGGCGGCGACAGCCCGCTTTACCTGCCGGGCTTCGCCGTGAGCCTGCTCGTTACCGCGTTCATGCTGTGGCTGGGTATCCGCACTTTCCGTCGCACCGAACGCGGCTTTGCGGACCTGATCTGACCATGTCCGACACCGTCATTCGCGCCGAGAAGCTCGGCAAGAAGTTCATCATCGGCCACAAGGTCCAGTACGGCGGCATTCTCGGCGAGGCGCTGGTGCGCAGCGCGCGCGGCATCGCGCGGCGCGGTGCCGACATGCTGCGCGGCCGGGCGGTCATCGAAGGCGACGAGATCGAGGAATTCTGGGCGCTGCGCGACGTCGATTTCGAGATCAGGCGCGGCGAGGTCGTCAGCATCATCGGCCACAACGGCGCCGGCAAGACGACGCTGCTCAAGATCCTGTCGCGCATCCTCGAGCCGACCCTGGGCCGCGTCGAGCTGAACGGCCGCGTCGCCAGCCTGCTCGAGGTCGGTACCGGCTTCCACCAGGAGCTGACGGGCCGCGAGAACATCTTCCTGAACGGCGCCATCCTCGGCATGACCCGCAAGGAAGTGCAGTCGCGCTTCGACCAGATCGTCGATTTCTCCGGTGTCGAGAAGTTCATCGACACGCCGGTCAAGCGCTACTCGGTCGGCATGTATGCGAGGCTGGCCTTCTCTGTCGCGGCCCATCTCGAGACCGAGATCCTGTTCGTCGACGAGGTGCTCGCGGTCGGCGATTCGGAATTCCAGAAGCGCTGCCTCGACCGCATGTCGGCGGTCGCCAGCGAGGGGCGAACGGTTCTGTTCGTAAGCCACAATCTCGCGGCCGTCGCGGCACTCACGAAGCGCGGGATCGTGCTGAAGGGTGGCCAGCTTCTGTTCGACGGCCCGATCGACGCCGCCATCGCCCAGTATTCCGCCTCGCTGAGCAAGGGCAAGGCGAACCGGGACTGGGGCAAGGGGCATCACTCGGCGATCATTTCCGCCGACCTTCTCGACGCTCAGGGGATGCCCACCGAATCCTACGAGCCGGGAACGCCTTTCAACCTGCGCGTCGAGGTCGAGACCACGAACATGCCGGGCCTCGGCCTCGAGCTTCAGCTGCGCGATGCCAACAACCTGCCGGTCGGATTCTATTCCTCCAGCATCTTCTCGCAGGTCGCGCTGCCGAGCGAACCCGGCCGGCACGTCTTCACGCTGAGCCTGCAGCCGCTCTTCCTTGCGTCCGGCGATTACAGTTTCGACATCGCGACCAACTCGCTGACCATCGTCGTCGACCATGGCGTCTCCAACGCCATCCCGTTCAACGTGGCGGCATCGAGCCCGGGCGGCATCGCCTACGACTTCAAGCAGAGCCTCGGCAACGGCGTGGTCGCCCTGCAGCTCGCCGCGCCGCTGCGCATCGAGCGCAAAGAGCCCGAGCCGGCCTGACCGCCGCCGCCATGCAACGCGCGGTCTGCATCGTCAGCCCCGGCAATCTCGCCTCCAACCCGCGGGTGCTCAAGGAAGCGGACGCCCTGCACGGCGCGGGTTACGACGTCACCGCCATCGTCTGCAATTACAACGCTGCTCTGCGCCCGGCCGACGACGAGATCGAAGCGGCGACGCCCTGGAAGGTGATCCGCGTGCCGCGCTCGGCCGATGAGGGCCTGACCGCGCGCGCCGCCACGGCGCTGGCGAAGGGTCTTTCCGCCATCGGCGTGAAGGTGCCGGTCGGCATTGCCGCGCGCAGCGCCCGCACGCCCGTCTCGGCGCTGCTGCGGCGGGCGCGCGAGGTGAAGGCCGATCTCTATATCGCCCACTATGTTGCAGCACTGCCGGCCGCCGCCGAGGCCGCCCGCCGGCATGGCGCGCTGCTGGGATTCGATGCCGAGGATTTCCATTCCGGCGAGGGCACGGGCAGCGCCGACGATGCCTTCCGCATGCGCATGATCGGGATCGTCGAGGACGCGATCCTGCCCGACTGTGCGCACCTGACCGCCGCTGCACCGCTGATCGGCAAGGCCTATGCGTCGCGCTACGGGATCGCCGAGCCGGTTTCGGTCCTGAATGTCTTTCCCCTGTCGATGGCGCCCGCCGTGCCGAAGACACGAGGCGGGGGGACGGCGCTGCGCGCCTACTGGTTCTCGCAGACGATCGGGCCGGATCGTGGCCTGCAGGCCTTCATCCAGGCCATGGCGCAGACCACCGCACCTGTGACGCTCGACATAAGGGGCAGCAATCGCTGGGGCCATGGCGATGCGCTGCTGGCGCTGGCGGCGTCGCTGGGCATCGGCGACCGCGTGAAGCTGCTGCCGATGGCGCCGCCGGGCGAGATGGTTCGGCTGGCCGCCGACTACGATATCGGCCTGTCGCTGGAGACCGACGTCAGCGAGAACCGCCGGATCTGCCTCACCAACAAGATCTTCACCTACCTGCTGGCCGGGTTGCCGGTGATCATGAGCGACACGCCGGCGCAGAAGCTTCTCGCTGCCGATCTCTGGCGGGCGGCCCGGCTCTGCTCGCTGTCCGATCCGGCGGGACTGGCCCGGACGCTCGATACGCTTGCGTCACCGCCGATCCTCGCCGAGTCTGCGGAGACGGCGTGGCGCCTGGGGCGCGAGCGCTACAACTGGGACAGGGAGCAGGACGTGCTGCTGCAATCGGTGGCCGCCGCCTTCGCGCGGCGGGAGACGGCACGCTGATGCGCCTGTTGCTCACCGCCGATCCCGAGATCGAGGTTCCGCCGCGCCTCTATGGCGGCATCGAACGCATCGTCGACGTTCTGGTCCGGCGGCTGCGCGCGGCCGGGCATACGGTCGGGCTGGTGGCGCGGCCGGGGTCGGAATGCCCCAGCGACGCATTCTTTCCCTGGCCGGGGCTCAGTTCGCTCTCGCGATCGGACACCGTGCGCAACACGCTCGCCCTGTCGAAGGCGGTGCGGAGTTTCAGGCCCGACGTGGTGCACAGCTTCTCGCGCATCGCCTACCTGCTGCCGCACCTGCGCGGCCGCATTCCACTCATCATGTCGTTCCAGCGCGAGCCGACGCATCGCACCGTCGGCATGGCCGTCCGGCTGGCCGCGCCGGGACGCATCACCTTCACCGGCTGCAGCGAGTACATCGCGCGTCGCGGCCGGCCGGCGGGCGGCGAATGGCATGGCATCCCGAACTTTGCCGACACCGAGGGGCTGACGCTCGGTGCGGCGTCCGTGCCCGACGACGCGCCGCTGGTGTTCCTGAGCCGGGTCGAGGAGATCAAGGGCGCCCACTGGGCGATCGAGATCGCGCGCCGCACGGGCCGCAAGCTCATCATCGCCGGCAATCATTCCGACCGCGACGATCCGGAGGGCCGGTTCTGGCGCGAGAAGATCGTGCCGGAGATCGGCAAAAGCGGAGTGGAGTATGTCGGCCCGGTCGATGACGTTCAGAAGAACGCGCTGCTGGGGCAGGCACGGGCCATGCTGGTGCCGATCCAGTGGGACGAGCCGTTCGGCATCGTGTTCGCTGAGTCTCTGGCCTGCGGCGCCCCCGTGATTTCCTGCCCGCGTGGCGCGCTGCCCGAGATCGTGCGCCCCGGCGTCGATGGCTTCCTGATCAAGTCGATCGAGGAGGGCTGCGAGGCGGTGGAGCGCGTGGGGCCGCTGGATCGTGCCGAATGCCGCCGTCGTGCGGTCGAGCATTTTTCCGCGGACGCCGTGGTCGCGCGTTACATCGAGCTCTACACCAAGGTGCGGGCGCGTCTGGCGCGGTCATGACACGAAGGGTTGCCCTGGTCAGCGGACACTTCCCGCCGAGCAATCTCGTGGGCGCGCAGCGGGCCCGCCTATGGTCACGCTATCTTCCGGAGTTCGGTTGGGAGCCCGTCGTCGTTACGGGCGATCCGGCCGAATACGAGGAGCGGCCCGATCCCGATCTCGAGCGCCTCGTCGCACCGGGGCTCAAGGTCGTCCATGCCAGGACCCTGTCGACGCGGCCGGTGCGCCTGGTCGGCGACATCGGCATCCGGTCGTTCTGGGGATGCTACCGCGCGCTCGCGAAGATGGCGAAGACGCGCGAGATCGACTTCGTGATGGTGACGATCCCGTCGAACTTCCTGGCGCCAGTCGGCAGGCTCGTGCACCTGCGTCACGGCCTGCCGTTCGGCATCGACTACCAGGATCCCTGGGTCAATCGCTGGACCGGCAACGAGAAGCCCTTCAGCCGCGGCTGGGCCTCGAACAAGCTCGCCGAGATGCTGGAACCCTGGTCGGTCCGCGATGCCGCGCTGATCACCGGCATGGCGCCGGGCTACGTGGCCGGCATGCTGGAGCGCAATCCCGAGGTCGCGGCGCAGTCGGTGCTGGCCTACATGCCGATGGGCACGGCGCCGGAGGACTACGCATTGGTGCGTGGTCTTGGCCGTGCGCCGTTCCTGTTCGATCCGAAGGATGGCAACTTCCACATGATCTACGCGGGCGCTTTGCTGCCGGCGGGCTTCGTGGTGCTCGATGCCTTCCTCGCCGGCTTGCACACGCTGCGGGAGCGCGCGCCGCAGGTGGCGTCACGGCTGCGCGTCCATTTCGTCGGTACCGGCAGCTCGCCCGACGATCCGAACGGCCATCGCGTACTGCCGCGCGCCCAGGCGGCGGGCGTCGCGGAGATGGTCGACGAGCATCCGCATCGCATCGGCTACGTGGACACGCTCAATCACCTGATGCACGCCAGCGCGGTGCTGGTGCTGGGCTCGACCGAGCCCCACTACACGCCCTCGAAGGTCTTCCAGGCGATGCTGTCGGAACGGCCGGTCTTCGCGTTGCTCCATCGCGACAGTACGGCGGTCACGATGATTCGCTCGGCGCATGTCGGCGAGGTCCTCACCCTGGTTGAAGGCGATCTGCCGTCACCCGAGACTGTGGCTGAGCCGCTGCAGGCGTTCATCGAGCATCCGGCCTACGATGCGGCATCGGTGGATCGCAGCGTCTTCGAGGGCTATTCGGCGCGGGAGTCGACGCGCCTGTTCGCCGAGGCACTGGATCGCGCCTGCGCCGCAGGACCGCTCGCATGAAGCGGCGCATCGGCTTCCTGGTCAGCCACCCGATCCAGTATTACGCGCCGATCTTCCGCGAACTCGCGCGGCGCTGCGATATCACCGTCTTCTTCGCGCACAGGCAGGATGCGGCCGGGCAGGGAAAGGCGGGCTACGGCGTCGCCTTCGACTGGGACGTCGATCTCCTGTCGGGCTACGAGAGCCGGTTCCTGAAGAACGTGGCGCGCGTGCCTTCGACGCAAACCTTCGCTGGCTGCAACACGCCGGAGATCGCCGGGGAGATTTCGGCGGGCCGCTTCGACGCCTTCGTGGTGCCGGGCTGGTCGCTGCGCTCCTATTGGCAGGCGGTGCGGGCCTGCCGGCGCGCCCGCGTGCCGGTCATGGTCCGCGGGGATTCCCAACTGGCCGGCCAGCGCGGCGGTACGGTCGGCAGGGTCAAAGGCGTGGTCTTTCCCCACATGCTGAAGCAGTTCGACGCCTGCCTCTATGTTGGCCAGCGCAATCGCGAATACCTCGAACACTACGGCGTATCGGCAAAGCGACTGTTCTTCTCGCCGCACTGCGTGGATAACGACGCCTTCCGCCGAGCCAGCTACGCCG
>JAKFVZ010000229.1 GCA_021732965.1 Reyranella sp. | reverse complement strand
TCTCCGCCGTGGCCGGCATCACCATGTCCCGCACGCCGAGCGGTGCCAGCGCGTCGATCACGGCATTCATCACCACGGGCATCGCACCCACGGTCCCCGCCTCGCCCGCGCCCTTGGCGCCCAGCGGATTGTACTTGGTCGGCACGGGGTTGGACTTGACCTCGACGCTGCACATCGTGTCGGCGCGCGGCATCGTGTAGTCGAGGAAGCTCGCGGTCAGCAGCTGGCCACTCTCCCGGTCCCAGATCACCTGTTCGCCCAGGATCTGGCCGACGCCCTGCGCCACGCCGCCGTGGATCTGGCCCTTGAGTCCGGTCGGGTTCATCACCGTGCCGACATCGTCGACCACGGCATAGCGGTCGAGCCTGACCTCGCCCGTGTCGGGATCGACCTCGACCTCGCAGATGTGGCAGCCGTTGGGATAGGTGTCCTTCTCGCCGAGATAGGTCGCGTTCTCGTAGAGGCCGCCCTCGAAGCCGCTCTTCGGCCACTTGGTCGGGTTGAACGCCGCCATGGCGACTGCCTTCAGTGTCACCGTCTTGTCGGTGCCCTTCACCGTGAAGATACCGTCGGCGAACTCGATGTCCTGCTCGCCCGCTTCGAGGAGATGGCCGGCCAGCCGCTTGCCTTTCTCGATCACCTTACCGGCCGCCATGAACAGTGCCGAGCCGCCCAGCACCGTCGAGCGCGAGCCATTGGTGCCCATTCCGAAGGCCACGCGGTCGGTGTCGCCGTCGATGAACTGCACGTCGTGCGGATCGATGCCCAGCCGCTCGTTCAGGATCTGCTTGAACATGGTCTCATGGCCCTGGCCCTGCGCCTTGGTGCCCATCAGCAGCGCAGCCGTGCCGGCCGGATTGAAGCGGATCTCGGCATATTCCGGCTGCGCCGTGCCGGCCGCCTGCTCGATCGCGTTGATGATGCCGAGGCCCCGCAGCTTGCCGCGCCTCCTCGACTCCTCGGCACGCGCCGCGTAACCCGCCACGTCGGCGAGCTTCAGCGCCATGTCCATGTTCTTGTGGAACTCGCCGCAGTCATAGAATGGTCCGACCGGGCTCTGATACGGCAGCGCCGAATCGTCGAGCATGTTCTTGCGCCGCAGCTCGACGCGGTCGACTCCCAGCTCGCGCGCCGCATCGTCGATCAGCCGCTCGATCAGGTAGATGGCCTCTGGCCGCCCCGCCCCGCGATAGGGCGCGGTGGGGTTGGTGTTGGACAGTACGCCCACCACGTTGATGTAGGCTTTCGGGATCAGATAGACGCCCAGGACCGTGCCGATCATGCCGAAGGGCGACAGCAGGTTGCGGTCGGAACCGACATAGGCGCCGATGTTGGCCAGCATGTTGAGGCGCAGCGCCACGAACCTGTTGTCGGCATCGAGCGCCAGCTCGATCTCGCCGACATTGTCGCGGCCATGCTCGTCGGCCATCACCGCCTCGGAGCGCTCGCAGCACCACTTCACCGGCCGCAACAACTTGCGCGCCGCCCACAGGGTAAGGCGATGCTCGACATACTGCCAGCCCTTGGTGCCGAAGCCGCCGCCGACATCGCCCGAGATGACCCGCATCTTGCTCTCGGGCACCTTGAACACGTTCTGCGCCAGCATGTTGCGCACCCGATGGGGATACTGCACGTCCGCGTAGAGCGTCATGCGGTCCTCGCCCTGGTCGTAGACGCCGAGCGTGCCGCGCGGCTCCATGTACTGGGCATGAACGCGCGTGATGACGTAGCGGCGCTTGATGACCTTCGCCGCGCCCTTGATGGCCTCCTCCGTCGCGGCCTTGTTCCCGCGCTCGACGAAATTCGAGATGTTGTCCGGGCAATCGTCCCAGACCGCCGGCGCGCCCGGCTTCACCGTATCCTCGGTGAGCGTCACCGAGGGAATGGGCTCGTAGTCGATTTCGACCAGCTCGGCGGCATCCTTGGCTTCCGCCAGCGTCTCGGCGACGACCATTGCCACTGGGTCGCCGACATAGCGGACGCGGTCGGTGATCAACGGCGGACGCTGCGGCGCGAACATCGGCTTACCGTCGGGCCGCTTCCTCGGCATGTTGGCCTTGGGCATGCCGAGCCCGTCGGCGGCCACGTCGTGGCCGGTATAGACGGCGAGGACGCCGGGCGCCGCCGCCGCCATTTTGGTGTCGATCGATCGGATCTTCGCGTGCGCGTGCGGCGAGCGGACGAACACGGCGTAGGTCTGGCCGTGCAGGTTGACGTCGTTGATGAAGCGGCCCTGTCCACGCAACAGGCGTGGATCCTCGAAACGCAACACCGGCTGGCCGATTCCGTACTTGCTCATGACGCCTCTCTCCTGCGAACGCTCGATCCGACACTACGACTGGCTGACGACGTGGGCGAGCGGGCGCCACCGAGCCATGTCGGCTTCCACCCGCGCCCGGAACTCGGCCGGGCTTGTGACACGCGTGTCGTTGCCCAGCTCTTGGAGCTTGGCCTTGATGTCAGGCCGCGCCATCGCCTGCTTGAATGCGGCGTACAGGCGATCGCGGATGGCCGGTGGCAGGCCGGCCGGCGAGGTGAAGCCGAGCCACGACACGACGTCATAGTCCGGCACCACCGTCTCGGAGACCGTGGGCACGTCCGGAAAGCCCGGATGACGTTCCTTCGACGTGACGGCGAGCGCCCTCAGCTTGTCCGTCCTCATGAGGGGCTGCGCACTCGAGAATGTCGCGACATGCATGTCGAGCCGGCCCGCAACCAGATCGTTGTAGGGCTGTCCGATCCCGCCCTTGTAGGGAACATGGGTCATCTTCACGCCGGTCTTCTCGAGCATCAGCTCCATCGCCATATGGAGCGTCGATCCGACTCCCGACGTTCCGTAGGTCAGCTTGCCCGGATTGCGCCTGCCTTCCTCGAGATAGGCCTGAAGCGTCTTGAAGCGCGAATCGGGTCCCACGGTGAGGACGAAGGGAAAACGCGTGACGATCGAGATGAAGTCGAAGTCCTTCAGAAGATCGTAGCTCAGAGTACGGTCGGTCGCGGAGACGACAGCCTGCCCGCCCGTCATCAGGTAGAGCGTGTAGCCGTCGGGCTTCATGCGCGCGATCTGGCTGGCCGCCAGCCGCTCGGCCGCCCCCGGCCGCGGCTCGATCACGATCTGCTGCCCGAGAATCTCCGTCAGCGGAACGCTGAGGTGACGGGCGATCGTGTCAGGGTTCGAGCCGGCATCGTAGCCATGCATTAGGCGAATGGTCTGCGACGGATAGGCCTGCGCACGCGCGATCGCGGGTGCGCCGACCGCCGCCGCCGCGGCAGACATCAGCAAGGTCCTGCGTCTCATGTTTCCTCCTCCTGCTTTTCATTGTTCGGGCCGTCGTTATCCCAACGGTCCCATGAACGTCTGATCGGCATAGGTGTCGGACATCGGCTCGATCGCCTCGGGCCAGTCCTTGCCGATTTTGCGACGCTGTTCGGCCGGGCGCGGCTTGCCGTCCCAGCCGATGCGCTCCATGTAATAGTGCAGCATCAGGCAGTGCCCGGCCGGATCGAGAATGTGCGCGGCATAGTCGACGCCGGGATAGAGTTCGGGCGGAATGGCGTCGGTGAACTGCACGCCCTTCTTCTTCAGGTAGCTCACCGCATCGCGAAGCTGCTGGTAGCTGCCGACTTCGACGCCCATCGAGGCGCAGCTCGTGTCGGGGTTCAGCCCCAGTTCGCCGCGCAGCGCCTTGGGGAACAACGACAGGGAATGATGCTCGCTGCCGTTGCGCAGGAAGACGCAGCGATGGCCCTTCCAGGTCACCGCCTCCGTGCGGATGAATCCCATGGTCTGCGTGTAAAAGGCTTCCGACGCGCCGACATCGGCCACGAACAGGCTCATCGGCCCGATACTGGTGACCTTGAACGGCCGCGGCAGGCGCGTACCGGCCACGACATATTCCTCGCCGGTCTCGTCCTTGATGACGTTGCCGGCATTGACGTCGATGCCGTTGGCGACAGCGTCGCGCACCTCCTGCTCCTCGGAGATCTGGGGCAGTTCCGGCGTCTCGCGGAAGGCGCGGTAGTACATCGATTCCGGCTTGGAGCGACCGTCCCAGCCGATCTGCTCCATGCCGTAGTAGAGTTCGACCGTGTGGCCGTCGGGATCGCGAATATACGTGTGCCAGTTGCTGCCGGGCATATCGCGCCCGACGCGGCGGATCTCGACGTCCCGCTCGCGGAAATAGTCGGCGGCGGCGAACACCTCGTCCATCGTGCCGACCTGCCAGGTGATCTGGTTGACCGTCACGTCGCGCGAGACCGCGTAGTCGCCGAAGATGGCCCCCAGCGACTTGTGCGCCAGCAGGAAAGCGTGATGGTCGGAATTGTGACTCATGAAGACGATGCGCGGGTCCTGAAGCCGCTTGGCCATCTCCTCCCGGCCCGGCACCTTGGAGAAATCGCGCGTGTCGGTGACGCGGAAACCGAGAAGACGGGAGTAGAATTCGAGCCCCTTGTCCATGTCCGCGACGTTGAAGCCGAAATGTCCGAGGCGCCGGATCTTGAACGGCCGCGGATAGCGAACACCCCCTACGTCGTAGGTCGTCGGCTTTTGAATCGTGTCCATGGTCTTCTCCCTTAGCTCTTGCGTCGCCCGGCAGGCCTGAGGGCCCTGGCATTGCCGCGGATCAATCCGGGAACGTCGGAAACCGCCTGCTCGACGGTCGTGCGGATATGCTGTTCCAGCAGCGAGCAGGCGAGATCGGAATCGCGCGCCAGCACCGCATCGCGAATCTCCAGATGCTCGTTCCGGCGATGCAGCCGGCTATGGATCATGGTCAGCCAATGGTAGCGGCGCGCCTGGTCGAACAGCTCGCTGCGATAGTGCAGCGACCAGGGCGAACGGCAGGTCGCCACCAGCGCATCGTGATAGCGCTTGTGGCGCTTGCCCCATTCCTGCTTGACCGACAGCGGATCGTCCGGTCTCGGCGCCGCCAGCTTGCTCAGCAGGAAGTAGGAGCTGACGATTTCTGCCTCCCACGCGTCGGTGCCGTGGCGGATGGCGTCGGCCAGCGTCTTCGTCTCCAGGTAGACCCGCAGTTCCGACAGATCGAGGAAGTCCGCCAGCGAGATGGGCGCGACCTGAAAGCCTCGTCCGGCCTCCGTGCGTGCGAGCCCCTCCGAAACGAGATGCGACAGCGCCTCCCGCAGGGTGCCGACGCTGGTATCGTATCGCTGGCGCAGCTCACCGAATTTCAGTCTCTGGTCGGGCTTCAGGACACAGCAAAGAATGTCCTCCCGCATCTTGCGCAGGACGTCGAACGTGGCGGCGTCCTCTCGGCTCACATCCTGCGGCGCGGTGGTTGCGGACAGGTTCTCGTTGGCGCCCTCGAACGGGACGGCGGGAAGGGTCTTGGGCATACGGTATCAAACTCCCAGATAGGCTTCGCGTATGTGGGGCTGCTTCAAGAGTTCGTCCGGAAGGCCGGTCGCCACGATGCGCCCCTGTTCCAGCACGTAAGCCCGGTCCGCCACGCTCAGCGCCTTGATGACGTTCTGCTCGACCAGTAGCACGGCGGCGCCGCCGTCACGCACCCGGACGATGATGTCGAACATGTCGTCGACGATGGTCGGCGCAAGGCCGAGGGAAGGCTCGTCGAACAGGACGATGCGCGGCTGCGCCATCAGCGCCCGGCCGATCGCCACCATCTGCTGCTGCCCGCCGGACAGTTCGCCGGCCGGCTGCGCCCGCTTCTGACGAAGGATGGGGAACAGGTCGTAGACCCTCTCCAGCGACTCCGCCCTCGCCGCCCGCGGCCGGGGCAGGTAGCAGCCCAACTCGAGGTTCTCCTCGACCGTCATCTTCGTGAAAAGTCGCCGTCCCTCGGGGACCAGGGCGATACCCTGTTCACAGAAGCCGTGCGGACGCACGCGCGTCATGTCGACACCATCGAAGCGAAGCTGTCCCTGCCGCGATCGCAGCATTCCGGCGATCGCGTTGATCAGCGTCGTCTTCCCGGCACCGTTGGGTCCGATGACGGAAACGATCTCGCCGGCATCGACCTCGATCGACACGTCCCACACGGCGGGCGCGTCGCCATAGCCGACGTGGAGATTGCGGACTTCAAGCAGCATAGGCCTTGCCGAGATAAATGCTGACGACGCGGGGATCGCGCATGACCTCGCGCGGCGCCCCCAGGGCGAAGAGCTTGCCTTCGTTCAGGACGGCGACCCGGTCGGAGAGTTCGACGACGGCGCGCATGAGATGCTCTACGAAGACGATGGTGGCGCCCTGCGCCCGGATGGCGCGCACGAGCCGGATGGCATTGTCGACCTCGGCCGGATTGAGGCCGGACAGGACTTCGTCGAGCAGCAGCAGCTTGGGCTTGGCTGCCAGCGCCCGCGCCAACTCGAGGAACTTGCGTTCGTGCAGGTTCAGCTCGGCCGGCAACGCCTCTTCCTTGCCGGCAAGCCCGGTGAAGCCGATCCAGTGCAGCGCCTCTTCGCGGATCTCGGCGGCCGTGCGCGGCGGCCCGCCGAAGGTCGCAGCCATCGATACGTTGTCGAGCACCGTCATGTTCACGAACGGACGCGGGATCTGATAAGTGCGTGCGATGCCACGGTGCGCGATCTCGTGTGCCGGCAGGCGACCGATCTCCGCACCGTCGACCATGATCGTGCCGCCGCTCAGCGGATAGAAGCCCGAGATGACGTTGATCAGCGTGGTCTTGCCCGAGCCGTTCGGTCCGACCAGCCCCAGTATCTCGCCCTCGCGCACGTCGAGGTCGACGCCGGCCAGCGCCTGCAGGCCGCCGAACCGCTTGGTGACGCCCCTCGCCTCGAGGATGTTGCGGGATCCGATCTTATGAGGCCTATCCGGCACCGCAGGGACCACGGCGGCATGCGGCTTGGTCTCAGAGCGGCGACGGCGCTTCATCCAGGCCTGGATCGCCGGCACGACACCGTCGGGCAGCCACAGGATGGCGAGGATCAGGATCAGGCCGACCACGGCCCGGCCAACCATCGCCTCGCCGCCGCTGATGAAGGCATACAGCAGCGCCGTGATGACCGTGGCGCCGACCGCCGGTCCGAACCAGTTGCGCGAGCCGCCCAGCACGCTCATCAGCACGACATAGAGCGGCACGGTGAGTTCAAACGTGCCCGCCACCGTTAGGAAGCCGACATACATCGCGTGGATGCCGCCGACGGCGCCCGCGATACCGGCCGAAAGGGCGAAGGCGATCAGCTTGTAGCGGAAGGTCGGCACACCCTTGGCTTCGGCGACGTCCTCGTCGTCGTGGATGGCGAAAAGGCCGAGACCCAGGCGTGAATGGGCGACCCACCAGGCGATGCCCAAGGTCAGCACGCACATCGCGAAGCCCAGTACGTAGATGGTGCCGGTCTGGGTCGGCATCAGGTTCGGCATCGGCACGGCGCTCATGAACACGCCGGCGCCACCGTCGATCGGCGTGTTGAGGATGATCGTGGCGATGACGAAGGTGACGGCGAGTGTCAGCAAGGCGAACAGCTCGCCGCGCAGCCGCTTCATGCGGAACACGACGGCGCCGATGCCGACGCCCAGCAACGCCGCCATCGCCGCGGCGACGGGCACCGTCACGAGGAACGTTACGTTCGCCTTGGTGGTCAGCGTCGCTGTCGTGTACATGCCGACGCCGAAGAACGCGGCATGACCCAGGCTGAAATAGCCTGCAAAGCCCGAGAGCAGCGCCCAGCTCGTCGACAGCGAGACCCAGAAGAAGACGAGGTAGAAGAACGAATCGTAGAAGGCCGGCAGGCCTGCCGTCGGCAGGATCGCGAAGACCAGGATGCCGAGCGCGGCGGCCGCTTTCGGAAGGGTTTGCCCGGCTGTCATGACCACTCCGGATCCCACAGAAGGATGGCGATCAGCACCGAGAAGGACACGACCGGCGCCCAGGCCGGGCTGAAGACCGCCATGGCGATGGATTCGCTGGCGCCGATCAGCATGCCGGCGGCCAGCGCGCCCAGCGGGTTGCCGAGCCGGCCGATGATGACCACGGCGAAGACGACACCCAGCCAGGCCCAGATCTGGGCCGGCGCCAGGGTCGCGATCAGGGCGATGAAGGTGCCGGCGACGCCGGCATAGGCCGCCCCGATGCCCGACAGCAGATAGGCGAGCTTGCGGTGATCGACGCCATAGGCTGCCGCGATGTCGGCATCCTCGGCGCTCGCCCGCAGCGCCTTGCCGACGTAGGTCTTGCGCAGCCACAGCCACGTACCCCAGGCCAGCACGCCGGCCACGAGGCACAGGATCAGTTCGAGGACCGGAATGTAGAAAGGTCCCGCCTTGATCGACCACGTCGCATAATGTGTTTCGAAGCGGCGATAGTCGGCGGTCCAGTAGAGCTGGATGCCGACCTCGAGGATGACCGCGAAGCTGAACGTGATCAGCAGCGAGCCCAGCTCGTTCACCTTGAAGCGGACGAATACCCAGTGCTGCGCCAGGCCGATGGCGAACATCGATGGCACGATGATCAGCACCGACCACCACGGCGCGACGTGATAGGTCGTGCCCAGCTCGTAGGTCAGGTAGGCCGCGAGGAAGGCAAGCGCGAAATGGCTGAGGTTGACGAGCCGCAACAGGCCCCAGCTCAGGCTGAGGCCCAATGCCAGGAGTCCGTACATTCCGCCGGCCAGGACGCCGGAGATCAGCGCCTGGCCGAGTAGCGTTGCGCTTGGCATCCGCGGGTTACGGCAGCAGCTTCACGCCGGGCGCCGCGAACTCCCGGGGCCAGACGACCTTCCATTCCTTGTTCTGCACCTGGCGGATGAGCTGCGCCGGGGCGCCGTGATTGTAGAGGCCGTCGAACTTCAGCGGCCCATAGATGGTGTTCACGACGTTCTTCTTCAGGAAGGCCGCGATCTGCTTGTCGTCGAGGCTCTTGGCGCCGTTCACGCCCTGCTCGAGGATCTGCCATTCCGAGACCATGCCGGCGGCCTGCGCGTCGATCAGCGGATAGGGCAGGTTCGCCTTGGTGGCGCGCTCCTTGTAGGCCGCGGCGATCTTGGCGACCCCCGGCCGGCTCATGAAGGGTTCGTCCGGCTCCAGGAAGGTGGAGGACCAGGCGAGATTGCCGTCGGGCGACAGGGCCAGTGGCCCCGGTGCGGGATAGAGATGGAAACTACCCTTCGGCGTGTATTCCAGCTTCTTCAACGCTTCGAGGATCTGGTTGCTCTCCAGCCCCAGCGAGCCGACCCACAGGAAGTCGGCGTTCGCCTCCTTCACGCGGGCGGCGATGGCACCGAAGTCGCGGTTGCCTGCCTCGTACTCCAGATAGAGAGGCACCTTCACGCCACGCTTCTCGGCCTCGACCTTCATTCCCTGCGCCATGAACTGCGCCGACGGAAACTTGCTGGTCAGGATCACCATGTTCTTGGGGGGTGCCGGCAGGCTCGCCATCGCATCGAGGATCACGTTGGGATAGCTCTTGTCGGGCTCCGGTCCGAACGGCGTCGCCGGAAACGCCATGTCGTAGGTCTGGAGCTTGGGGATGCCCATGCTGCTCTGGACGATCACCTTGCCGTAGCGCTGGGCCACACCCATCGCCGCCAGGATCGGCGCGGTTGCGTACGGGCCCTGGATCAGGTCGACCTTGTCGACGGTGATCAGCTTCTCGTAGAGGCTGCGGGCAACATCGGGCTTGGACTGGTCGTCGAGCAGCACGTACTCGACGGGCCGGCCGAGGAAACCGTCGCGGCTGTTGATCTCCTCGACCATGATCTCGGACGCGATCTTGTGGATGACCGCGGTCTGCGCAAGGAAGCCCGTCAGCGAGAGCGTGCCGCCGACCCGCACCGGCTTGCCCGAAGGCGCCGCCCGCAGAATGGCCGGCGCGGACAACATCGCCGTCGAACCCAACAAACCCGCCAAGACATGGCGACGCCGCCATGAGCCCATCCGCTCGCGCATCCGCTTCCTCCTTCGACGATTGTTTGATTTGAACGTCGTTGAAATGGATCGTGGCGGATCGATCCTCGTAAGTAAATCGTATTTTCGAAACTTTCGAAAATATTGAATGGGGATCGTTTTGCCGGTTTCACCGCGTCGCCGGCAACGAAGACGCGGCGCGCCTTTCAGCCTATTCTCCGCCTCGGTTCGTAACGGAGAGAGTCCCAATGAAGAGCTACAAGGTCGTCGAATTCGGCCAGCCGCTGCAGAAGGTGGAGGAAACCAATCCCGCTCCGCAGGGCGCCGAGGTCCTGGTCAAGGTGACGGCCGCCGGCGTCTGCCACAGCGACGTTCACCTGTGGGAAGGCTTCTTCGACATGGGCGGCGGCAACAAGGTGTCGACGCAGAAGACGATGAACCCGCCGCGCACGATGGGCCACGAGATCGTGGGCGAAGTCGTGGCGCTGGGACCCGATGCCAAGGGCGCGAAGGTCGGCGACAAGGCCGTCGTCTATCCCTGGATCGGCTGCGGCACCTGCTGGTACTGCACGAACGGCCGTGAGCATCTCTGCCCGGCCCCGCGCGCGCTCGGCGTCAACAAGGATGGCGGCTATGCCGACCACGTCCTCGTGCCCGACGCGAAGTATCTCTATCCCTACGGCGACATCCCGACCGATCTGGCCTGCCTGTACGCCTGCTCCGGCATCACTGCTTTCAGCGCCGTGAAGAAGACGGTCGGCGAGGACGGCGGCAAGCCGATCCTCGTGATCGGCGCCGGCGGCGTCGGCCTGATGGGTGTGAAGTTCGCCCAATCCGTGCTGGGCCGCGCGCCAATCGTGGCCGACATCGACGAGAACAAGCGCAAGCTGGCGCTCGACAACGGCGCCATCGGGGAGATCGATCCGCGCGACAAGGACGCCCGCAAGAAGGTCTTCGAACTGACGGACGGTACCGGCGTCGGTGCGGCCATCGACTTCGTGGGCGCCGACAGCACCGCGCAGTTCGGCGTCAAGGCGCTGGCCCGCGGCGGACGGCTGGTCGTCGTCGGCCTGTTCGGCGGCACTTTCTCGCTGCCCATGCCGATGTTCGCCTTCACCGGCTGCCAGATCGTGGGCTCCGTGACCGGCAGCCCGGGCGAGATGAAGGAGATGATGGACCTCGTCACCGCCGGCAAGGTGACGCCAGTTCCGGTCGTCACGCGCAAGCTCGACGAGGCCGATGCCACGCTGCAGGAACTGCGCAAGGGCCTGATCATGGGGCGGGCCGTCCTCGTTCCGTGAGCCAGGCGACACGCGCCCTCGCCCACGTCTTCGACACCGGAGCGCTCGCCGAAAGGCGGGCGTTCTTCCTGCGCGCCGAGGATCCGCCTTTCGCGGAGATCGACGCGGAGCAGTCGTTC
>JAKFVZ010000654.1 GCA_021732965.1 Reyranella sp. | reverse complement strand
AGGGAGGCTATCTGCCATACGGTACGTCACGAACTGGATGACGTCCTGCGAGTCGAAGTGCGGAAGATAGCCTCGGGAATGCCAGCCTTTGTGCTGCATGCCCGCAGGCTAGCAGATCATGACGCGCCACTGGAGTGGCGCGCTCCCAGCAAAGATGCCCTTAGAGTTCGATCTGGCGGATGCCGCCGCGGGGGCGGCCGGCCTCGATTTCCTGCCAGAGGATCTCGTGGCCCTTGGGCAGCGGGCGGTTGTTGCGCATGGTGAGCCAAAGGCGCAGCAGCATGCGGTCGTGGCCGGACGTCGCGTCGTCCTCGAACGGCGTGCGGCCGTGATAGGTGACGTGGCTGTTGATGAGCTGCAGGTCGCCGGGCTCGAGCGTCATCTCGAAGCACAGTTCCTCGGCGGTCTGCATCAGCACCTCGATCGCCTCGCGCTGGGCGTCGGTGAGCTTCGGCACGCCGGGTGCCATCTGGGCCGCCTCGATGAAGGTCAGCGAATAGTGCGAGGTGAACTTGCCGTCGCGCAGGCCGAAGATCGGCAGCGGATAGGCGGTCTCGCGCGTCGTCGCCTCGCCGTCCTTCTTGGTGCCTTCCTCGCCGAAGCGGCTGCGCCAGTAATCCTGGAACAGCAGCTCGAGCAGTTCGGGCCGGCGCTCGAGCATGGCGTTGTGGATCGCGGGCGTGGAGGCGAGTTTGCTGACGCCGCCGGCGCGCGCCTGGCGCACGCACAGCAGGCCGACCACGTCGGTGCGGTCGGTATGGAAGCGCAGTCCGCCATTGGTCAGCGTGCGCGCGTAGGAGGAGAGGAAGGTCGAACCCTTCTCGTCCTTCGTCTCGCCGTAGGTGCGGCCGACATGGGCGCCCTCGTCGCGGATCGCGCGCATCAGCTCGCCGCTGCGGTTCTGGAAAACCGGCGTGCCGATATGCGTGCCGATCGCGAAGTAGAGGCGGCGCAGATCCTCCTCGTCGTAACGGTCGACCGGCAGGCCGCGCAGCTTGACGATGCCGCTGCCGTTCTCGAGCTCGTCGGCGATGTCGTCGAACAGTTCGTCGAGCGAGGGCAGGTAGAAATCCTCGCGGGTGATCTCCTGCCACGGCATGCCGCGCAGGCCTTTCAGCGCAGCGTCGAGCTCGTCGATGCCATCGGGCGTGAGGTCGCGGATCCAGCGCGAGGAGTTCTTGATGTCCTTGCCGTGCCAGACGGACGGACCAGTGAGGGGGGTGCGGTTGCTCATGAACGATACAATAGCAGAGGGCGCCCCCTGTTGCTCAACGGTCAATCCGCCGCGCATAGTGCCTGCAGGGGAGAGAAATTTTCATGATGACCGCGTTTGCGGAATGGCGAGGCTGGCGCGCCGTGTCCGCGGCCCTGGCCCTTCTCATCGGCTTCTATTTCGTCTTTTTCGCCGTGACCCGGCCGGCGCTCGACTGGGACGTCGTCGGCTACACGATGGCGATCCTGAAGAGCGGTTCGCTTGCGGCGGACGGCACGATCGACGTCGTGGCGCTGCACGAGCGGAGCTGGGCCACGGTGAAGCTCCACCTTTCGCCTGAAGCGCTGGCCTACCTGACGACCGGCACCAGCTATTCCGAGGCGCAGCATCTCGCGCCGAAGGCCCTGATCAGCCAGCTTCCGCTCTACGAGAGCAAGTACGGCTATATCCTCGTGCTCAAGTCGTTGACGCTGGCGCTCGAACCCGTGCGCGCCATCGTGACGGTGAGCCTGATCGGCGCGCTCGGCATCCTGGTGCTGCTCGTTCATGCTGCCTGGCGTCTGGACGGGATCGCCACGCTCGCCTGGCTGCCGATCGTGCTGCTGTTCGGGCTCGGCAGTTTCGCCAGCATGGTGTCGCCGGACACGATCTTCACCTTTGCCTGCGTGGCCGGCATCGCCGCGCTGCTGTCCGAACGAGTTCGCCTGGCCGTCTTCTGTTTCCTGATGGCGGTGCTGCTCCGGCCGGACGGGATCGTCCTCAACTTCGTCCTGAGCTGTGTCCTGGGCATGCGCCGGCAGTATGGCGCCGCTCTCATGCTCGTGCTGGTTTCGGCGGTCGCTTCCGCGGCCTCCCTGTATGTCGGCAAGCACATCGGCTGGTGGCCGCAGTTCCATTTCAACTTCGCCGGGCCGCAGGACGTCCTGACCGACTTTCGGCCGGCCTTCGATCCCGCTCTCTATTTCAAGGTGCTCCTGACGCAGATCGGCACGGTTTCCCATCTCGCGTGGGTCCATGCCGCGGTGGCGGCGGTGCTGACGGCCATCCTGCTGCTCGCGCGGCCCGCCAGCGGCCGGTGGGCCAGTCTTCTTCTGGGCGCGCTGCTGGTCGCGGCGGGGGTGCGGTTCCTTATGTATCCCTCGTCCGAAATCCGGTTCTACACGCCGCACCTCTTCGGGATCGGGTTGATCATCCTCCATGCCGCCCGGCCGAGACCCGCCGCGTGAGGGATCAGCGCAACGGCTTGCGCATGTTTATGGAAGTTGGCTGATCGAAGCCCGGATGGGCCTCGCGCGACGTCTCGCGATAGCCCAGCGACGTGAACAGGCGCTGGTTGCCGGTCAGGACGATGCGTACGCCAAGGCGCACGCCGCCGAGCCCGCGCCGCAGCGCTTCGGCTTCGACGGCGTCGATCAGACGGCGCGCCAGCCCCTGGCCGCGTGCCTACGGCAGCACCGAGAGCCGGCCGAAATAGAGATCGCCCTCCATTTCCTCGACCAGCACGCAGCCCAGCATCTCGCCGTTCCGTTCGGCGATGATGGCGCTCGCGCCCCTGGCGAGTTCGGCCGCAATTGCCTCGGCGGTTTCGCGAAACGCGCCGGACTCCGGTACGAGCTTGCCGCGATATTGCGCGAAGGAGGCGGCGATGGTGGCCGCGATCGATGCCGCATCGCCGATGGTGGCCATGCGCAGGACTGAAGTGTCGCTCATGCGCTTTTTCTCGCGTAGGCTCCGCGCAAAATCGAGAGGAAAGAGCGGATGGCCCTGATTACCTACCTGACCCGTATCCAGTTCGACTTCGGTGCACTGAAGCTTCTGGAGTCCGAACTGCAGCTCCTGGGCATGCGCCGGCCCCTGATCGTCACCGACAAGGGCGTCATTTCCGCCGGCCTGTGGGCCAAGGTGAAGGAACAGCTTCCCGGCAACATGCCGATCACGATCTATGACGGTACGCCGGAGAACCCGACCGAAGCCGCCATGCGCGATGCGCTCAAGATCTACAAGGACGAGGGCTGCGACGGCATCATCGCCATCGGCGGCGGCTCGCCCATGGATCTCGCCAAGGCGGTCGCCCTGATGGCGACGCATCCCGGCCCGTCACTGCAGCCTTATTCATTCGTCGAGGGCGGCGCGGGCAAGATCACGGCGGCCGTGGCGCCGATGGTCGCGATCCCGACCACGTCGGGCACCGGCAGCGAAGTGAGCCGCGGCGGCGTCATCATCATGGATTCCGGCCGCAAGCTGGCGATCGGCAGCCCGTATCTGATCCCGCGGCTGGCGCTGATCGATCCGGAGCTCACCATGAGCTTGCCGCCGCATCTCACGGCCGGCACCGGCATGGATGCCTTGACGCACAACATCGAGTGCTACCTCGCCAACGTCTTCAATCCGCCGGCCGATTCGATCGCGCTCGATGGACTGGAGAAGGCCTGGAAGTATGTCGAGCGCGCCACGAAGGACGGGCAGGACCGCGAGGCACGCTACAACATGGCGGTGGCCGCGATGGAAGGCGCAATGGTGTTCCAGAAGGGACTGGGCGCCGTGCATGCGCTCTCCCATCCGACGGGCGGCCTCAAGGGCTACCGCCTTCACCACGGCACCCTGAACGCGATCTACCTGCCGGCGGTGCTGCGCTTCAACGAGCCGGCGGTGGGCGACAAGTTCAAGCGGGTGGCGCAGGTCATGGGCCTACCCGAAAGCGAGGCCAATGCCGCCGGCGTCGCCAATGCCGTGGCGGCGCTCAACGAGCGGCTGGGCATCCCGAAGGGACTGGGCGCGGCGGGACTGGCGCAGGACACGATCGAGAAGATCGCCGAGGGCGCAATGGGCGACCACTGCCATCTCTCGACGCCGCGCCAGCCCACCAAGGCGCAGTACATCGACCTGATCGAACAGAGCTGGGGCTGACAGGAATAGCAACATCCTCATCCTGAGGAGGCGCGGAGCGCCGTCTCGAAGGATGGGCAACAACGTGACTGGTCCGACCCTTCGAGACGGCCGCTTGCGCGGCCTCCTCAGGGTGAGGTCATTGGTTGATGGGGAGAAGACATGAAGGTCAAAGGCAAGGTCTGCGTCGTCACCGGCGCGGCGGGCGGCATCGGCGAGGCCATCGCGCGGCGCTTTGCCAAGGAAGGCGCCAAGGGGTTGGTCGTGGCCGACATGGACGCGGGCCGGCTCGACAAAGTCGCCAAGGATATCGGCGCGCTCGCCGTGGCGGGCGACATCGGCCAGGAGTCCGAGGTCAAGCGCCTCATCGCCGAGACCGAGAAGAAGTACGGCGAGATAGATGTCTTCTTCTCCAACGCCGGCATCGGCCGCGGCGGCCATGAGGATGCGACCGACAAGGACTGGGCCGATTCGTGGGCGATCCACGTCATGGCGCATGTCTATGCCGCGCGGGCGCTGGTGCCGCAGATGCTGAAGCGCGGCGAGGGCTACCTGCTCAACACCGCGAGCGCTGCGGGCCTGCTCGCCTCGATGGGCTCCGCGCCCTACGGCGTCACCAAGCAGGCGGGCGTGGCGCTCGCCGAGCATCTGTCGATCCAGTATGGCGACCGCGGAATCCGAGTCTCGGTGCTGTGCCCGCAGGCCGTCGACACCAACATGCTGCGCATGGCCGGCGCGACTGCGGCGTCGGTCGACGGCGTGATCAATACCGATGCGGTTGCGCAAACCGTCATCGAGGCGATGGATGAGGAGCGCTTCCTGATCCTGCCGCATCCCGAGGTGAAGGAGTACATGGTGCGCAAGCTCGACCGCGACCGGTGGCTGCGTGGCATGCGCCGCCTGCGCGACAAGACGGGCGAAGGGCAGGCCAAGCGCTGATCCCCTACGTCCAATCCCTGTTCGCCGAGACCGGCCTGTGGACGGCGCTCGGCGTCACGCTGGTCGCCGGTTTGATGCGCGGCTTCGCGGGCTTCGGTTCGGCGATGCTGATGGCGCCGATCTTCGCCATCCTGTTCGGCTCGGCCGAGATGGTCGTGACGGTCGTCGCCATCGAGCTCGTCGTGTCGCTGCAGCTCTTCCCGCAGGTCCGCCGGCATGCCGACTGGAAACTGCTGACGCCCATGAGCCTCGCGGCGTGCCTCGCCATGCCGGCTGGCGTCTGGCTGCTGGCCAGCGTGAACAAGAACACGATTGTGACGGCGGTCTCGGCGGTGATCGTGGCTTTCGTGCTGCTGATGTGGACGGGCTGGAAATATACCGGCCGCCGCTCGACCGCCGCGACGGTGATCGTAGGCGCCGTCTCGGGCGCGATGATGGCGACGACCAGCGTCGGCGGCCCGCCGGTGCTGCTCTATCTCCTGTCGGGCAACGATCCGCCGCAGGTCAATCGGGCAAACATCGTCACCTACTACTTCCTGACGCAGTTCCTGCTGATCGTGATCGTGCTGGCGACCGGGGTGGCGGGCGTCGATGCCCTGGCCCGCGCCGTCGTGCTGTTCCCGGTCATGGTGCTGGGCGCCTGGGCGGGCGGCCGGCTTTTCCACGGGCTGGCGAGCGAGCGGCTCTACCGCAACGTCGCCCTCACGATCCTCTTCCTGACGGGCCTGTTCGGCCTTCTGAGGAACTGGCTGGTGGCCTGAGAGACGGTGTAGGATGCGCCATCCATGGAGATTTGCATGCGTATCCTCGCCGCCGGATTTGTCGCCCTCGTCATGACCCTCGGCTTTTCGTCCGCCTCCCGGGCCGACGACCTCCTCAAGGAGTGCATGGTCACCGGCTCGGAAAAGATGTGCCAGTGCATGATCGCGCGAATCCCTGCCGATCAGCGCGCCAATGCGATCCTGGGCCTGCGCAAGTCGAACCAGTCGGTGAGCGTGAGCGGCAACCTGCTCAATCCGTCGAACCTCTCGCCGCAGGAAATGCAAGGTCTCAACGCCGTCGTCGCGGCGCAGGCATACTGCATGTAACCGAGGGCTTCAGCCCCCGCGCAATCCTCTAGGCTGGCGGCCAAGGCCGCGTTATCTTCCCGCCCATAGATTTGATGCCGGTCAACGGCGCGATCCATGGGAGGGCCTGATGGCACTGTTTTCTCGCAGATTTGGTTTGGTGGCGGCGCTCACGGCCGCCTTCGCGGCTCCGGCCTTCGCGCAGGCGCCCGCGGCGGCTCCCGTGCGCGGCGGCGCGCTGACGATCGGAGTCGAAAGCGACTTCGAAGGGTTCGATCCAGTCCGGGCCGGCGTCTATTCCAATTCGACGGTGACGGCGGCCTCGCTGTTCTACGAGACGCTGATGCGGCTCGACGACAAGGGCAACCTGTTGCCGGCGCTCGCGCTGTCGATGACGCCCAACGAGGATGGCAGCGTCTGGACGGCCAAGATCCGGCCGAACGTTAAGTGGCACGACGGCACGCCGTTCACCGCCCAGGCCGTGGCCGACCACTTCAATCGCCTGCTCGACCCGGCCAACCGCTTTGCCGGACGTGCCTATCTCGCCATCGAGAAAGTCGAGGCGCCGGACGATTTGACCGCCGTTTTCAAGATGCGCGGCCCCAATGCGGCACTGCCCCGGACGCTGGCACAGCCGACCGTCACCACGCTCATCATCTCGGTGAAGGCCGCCCAGGAGAAGGGCGCCGACTACAACCGCAATCCCGTCGGTACCGGCCCGTTCGTGTTCAAGGAATGGCGCGCCGCCGACCGGCTGGTCGCCGAGCGCAATCCCAACTACTGGGACAAGGACAAGCCCTATCTCGACCGCGTGACCGTGCGGCCGTTGCCGGATTCGGATGCCCGCTACGCCAGCCTGGTGAAGGGCGACGTCCAGGTGATCTGGGAAGATCGCGCCGAGAACATCGTCAAGGCGAAGAAGGACAAGAACCTTCACGTGCTGACCTGGGTGGGCAGCGGCGCGCTGGTCATCCCGCTCAACACCCAGCGCGAGCCGCTGAACGACAAGCGCGTGCGCCAGGCCGTTTCGATGGCCCTGAACCGCAAGGCCAATGCCGCGGTGCTGACCCAGGGCCTGCGTCCCGTGCATGACGACCCGTACGGCCCGAGCTCGGGCATCGAGTGCAAGGACAACGGGGCGCTGAAGTACGATCCGGAGGCGGCGCGCAAGCTGGTCGCCGACTATGGCAAGCCGGTGAAGCTCACCATGACGGTCACCGCCACGCCGCGCGGCCGCGAGGGTGCGCAGGTCTTCCAGGCCGACATGAAGAAGGCCGGCATCGACGTCGAGATCAAGCCGGTCGACCAGACCCAGCTCGTGAAGGAAGCGCTGACGCGCGACTTCCAGGTCACTGGCTGGCGCATCATCGATCTCGCCGACGTCGATCCGCAGATGTTCGCCAACTTCCACTCCAAGAGCCCGATCAACTTCTCAGGCTACAACAACGCGGAAGTCGACCGTCTGCTGCTGGTCGGCCGCACCAGCCTCGACGAGAACAAGCGCAAGGCCGCCTACTGCGACATGATCAAGATCCTGAACGACGACGCGGTGTGGCTGTGGAGCGGCAGCAACATCGATTTCGCCATCACGCGCGCCAACGTGCGCGGCATTCCCGCGCTGCGCGGCGGCGCCGTGCAGGTCGAGAGCGCCTGGTTCGCGAAGTAGGGCCAGGCGTCTCGTAGGTCAAGCGCAGGGCGTCTCCGGTGCCGTGGATCTTCCGCCAGCTGGTGCGGCTGGTCGTCGTGCTGTTCTGCGTGACGCTGCTCACCTACATGATCGTCAACATCCTGCCGGGGGATGTGGCGATCGTGATCCTGGGAAACCTTGCCACGCCGGAGGACATTGCCGGCCTGCGCAAGGATCTCGGCCTCGATCGGCCGATGCTGGTTCGGTACTTCGACTGGCTGGGCTCGGCGCTGTCGGGCGATCTCGGGCGCTCCTACCGCAACGGCGAGCCGGTCGTGCAGGCGATCCTCGACCGGCTGCCGGTGTCGCTGCAGCTCATGGTGATGGCGCAGGTCATCGCGCTGGGCATCGCGATCCCGGTGGCGCTGCTGTCGGTGCGCAGGCCCGGCGGCATCTTCGACCGCATCTCCGCTTCGGCCGCCTTCGGTTTCCTGGCGATGCCCAACTTCATGCTGGGCATCGTGCTGATCTACCTGTTCTCGGTGACCTTCGATCTCCTGCCGGCGACCGGCTTCACGCCGATGTCGGAGGGCCTGTGGGACAATTTCGTATCGATGATCCTGCCGTCGATGACGCTCGGCCTGATCGAGTGGACGGTGCTGATGCGGGTGCTGCGCTCGGACCTTCTGACCACGCTCAAGGAGGATTTCATCCTGCTGGCGCGCGCCAAGGGCCTGCCGCCGTGGCGGGTGCTGCTGCAGCATGCGCTGCGGCCCTCTTCGTTCACGCTGATCACCATCCTCGGCCTCAACATCGGCGGGCTGATCGGCGGCGCGGTGATCGTCGAGCAGATCTTCGCCCTGCCAGGCGTCGGGCGGCTGCTGCTGGGTGGCATTTTCAACCGCGACCTCATCCTCGTGCAGGGCACCGTGGCCTTCATCGCGGTGGGCTTCGTGGTCATCAACTTCCTGGTCGACATGCTCTACGCCGTGCTCGACCCGAGGGTGCGTCATGTCCGCTTCCGCAGCTAAGAGCACGGTCGTCGCCGCGACGCGGCCGCGGCGCCGCTGGCACTGGGCGCTCGCCCTGCCGCTGGGCTGGCTGCTGCTCGTGGTTTTCCTGGCCATCACCGCCGACTGGATCGGGTTGCCCGATCCCTCGGCCCAGGAGCTCATCCTGCGCCGCAAGCCGCCCTCGGCGGAATATCTGCTGGGCACCGATAATCTCGGCCGCGACATGCTCTCGCGCATCATCTACGGCGCGCGCACCTCGCTGATCGTCGGCATCTGCGCGCCGTT
Source organism: Reyranella sp. (assembly GCA_021732965.1). Taxonomy (GTDB): domain Bacteria; phylum Pseudomonadota; class Alphaproteobacteria; order Reyranellales; family Reyranellaceae; genus Reyranella. The sequence goes on along the minus strand of JAKFVZ010000654.1, from coordinate 2,303 downwards.
CCTGGGCTTCCTGGTGGGCGGTGCCATCGGCATGAGCGCGGGCTATTTCCGCGGCAAGATCGACCTGCTGGCGGTGGGCTTCATCGACATCCTGCTGGCCTTCCCGTCGCTGGTGCTGGCGCTCACCTTCACCGCCTATCTGGGCCAGAGCCTGTTCAACGTGACGCTGGCGCTCGGCATCCTGTCGATCCCGGCCGCGGCGCGCGTGTCGCGCGCCAACACGCTGGCCTGGGCCAACCGCGACTTCGTGCTGGCGGCCCGCACCATCGGCGCCAGCAACTGGCGCATCATCACGCGCGAGATCCTGCCCAACCTGCTGCCGCCGATGTTCGCCTTCTGGCTGGTCGCGATCAGCGTGATCATCGTGGCCGAGGGGGCGCTCTCGTTCCTCGGCCTCGGCATCCCGGCGCCGCAGCCGAGCTGGGGCGGCATGATCGCCGACGGTCGTGAGGCGCTCGACGTGGCGCCTCACACCGCGCTCATTCCGGCGGCGGTGATGTTCGCCACCGTCCTGTCCCTCAACTTCGTGGGCGACATGGTGCGCAACATGGTCGATCCGCGCAGGTCGGCGCTGTGAGCGGCGCCCCCCTTCTGTCGGTGCGCGAGGCGCGGGTCGGCTTCTTCACGGCGCGTGGGCCCCTGCGCGCCGTCGATGGCGTGTCGTTCGATCTCCAAAAGGGCCAGACCCTCGGCATCGTGGGCGAGTCCGGATCGGGCAAGTCGGTGCTGGTGCGCTCGCTGATCGGGCTGGTGAGCGAAAGCTCGGGTGCCGAGGTGGGCGGGCAGGTCCTGTTCGAGGGCCGCGACCTGCGGGCGCTGCCGGCCCGGGAGTTCCGCGGCGTGCTCGGCCGCGACATCGGTGTCGTCTTCCAGGACCCGATGACCTCGCTCAACCCGGTGATGAAGATCGGCCGCCAGATCGGCGAGGGCTTGCGGCTGAATCGCGGGCTCGATGCGAAGGCCGCCGCCGTCCGCGCCGTCGAACTGCTGACGGAGGTCGGTATCCCGGAGGCGGAACGGCGGGCGGGGCAGTATCCGCACGAACTGTCGGGCGGCATGCGCCAGCGCGTGGCCATCGCCATTGCGATCGCCTGCGCGCCGAAGCTGCTGATTGCCGACGAGCCGACGACCGCGCTCGACGTCACGGTACAGCGCCAGATCCTCGACCTGCTGCAGCGCGAGCAGCGCGAGCGCGGCATGGCGATGATCCTGATCACCCACGATCTCGGCGTCGCGGCGGGGCGGGCCGATGACATCATGGTGATGTATGCCGGGCGCGCGGTCGAGATGGCGAAGACGCGGGAACTCTTCCGCTCGCCGCGCATGCCCTATACCGAGGCGCTGCTGCGTTCGCTGCCACGGCTGACCGATCCGACGCATACGCGGCTCAGCGCGATTCCCGGCCGGCCGCCCGATCTGGCGCGCCGCAGCGGCGGCTGCGCCTTCGCCCCCCGCTGTAGCTATCGCACGACACGGTGCGACGAGGAGCAGCCGGTGCAGACCTGGGAGGGTGCGCGCGGCTATGCCTGCTTCCATCCGCGAGGCGTGAACGCATGAGCGAACTCCTCGCCATCCAGAACCTCACCGTCGAGTATCCGGTGGGCGGCGGACGTCACGTCCATGCGGTGAGCGACGTGACCCTGTCGGTGAAGCAGGGCGAAACCCTGGGCCTCGTCGGCGAATCGGGCTCGGGTAAATCCTCGCTGGCGCGCGCTCTGCTGCAACTGCCGCCTCCCAAGGGCGGCGCCGTCCTGTTCGACGGCCAGGATCTCACGAAGATGGGCGGCAAGGCCCTGCGCGCGGTTCGACCGCGGTTGCAGATGATCTTCCAGGACCCGATCGCCTCGCTCAATCCGCGCCGCAAGGTGGCCGAGATCATCGCCGAGCCGCTGATCGTGTCGGGCGTGTCGGATGCCGCCGAGCGTACCCGCCGCGTGCGCAGCGTGATGGAGGCGGTGGGCCTCGATCCCGATCTCGTCTGGAACCGCCGGCCGCACGAATTCTCCGGCGGCCAGTGCCAGCGCATCGCCATCGCGCGTGCCCTCGTGCTCGAGCCCAGCCTGATCGTGTGCGATGAGCCGGTTTCGGCGCTCGATGTTTCGATCCGGGCGCAGATCATCAATCTGCTGGAGGACATGAAGGCCCGCTTCGGCCTCACGCTCCTGTTCATCGCCCACGATCTCGCGGTGGTGAAGTCGGTGTCCGACCGGGTCGCAGTGATGTATCTCGGCCGGCTCTGCGAGGTGGCCGACTCGGAGTCGCTGTTCGCCACGCCCGCCCATCCCTACACGGCGGCGCTGATG
>JAKFVZ010000436.1 GCA_021732965.1 Reyranella sp. | reverse complement strand
CCCGCCTCTCCCCCTAGCGGGGGAGAGGAGCAAGACAGGAGCAAGAATGTCAGAGGATTTCAGGGCCCGCGCCCGGCTGGTGCCCAAGGGCAACCGCTATGAGGATTTCGAGGTCGGCCGCGTGTTCCGGCACCATTGGGGCCGCACGATCACCGAGTCGGAAAGCACGCTCTTCTCGACGCTGACGCTGCACTTCAATCCGCACTATTACAATGCGGCCTACGCCCAGGCGCACGGCCATCCCGGCATCGTGGCCAATCCCCTGCTCGTCTTCACGACCGTGTTCGGCCTCACCGTCGAGGATCTGAGCGAGGGCGGCGGGCCGTTCCTCGGCGTCAACGAACTCACCTACCACGAGCCCGTCTATCCCAGCGACTCGCTGCGCGCCGAATCGGTCGTGCTCGACCGGCGTGTCTCGGACTCCCACAAGGGGTTCGGCATCGTCAGCTGGCACAGCAAGGGCATCAACCAGCGCGAAGAACTCGTCATCGACTTCAAGCGCACCAATCTCGTCCGTCTCAGGAATCCCCAGTAATGCCTTTCCTTACCGAAGAACGCCGCATGATCCAGGAGCAGGCGCGCGAGTTCACGCTGAACGAAGTGCTGCCGGTCGCCAACAGGCTCGACCCCGAAAAGGGCGATATCCCGATGGACCTGCGCGAGAAGATGGCCGAGCTCGGCTATTTCGGCATCCTGATCCCCGAGCAATATGGCGGCCTGGGTCTCGGCTGCTCCGAGTACTGCCTGGTCACCGAGGAACTGTCGCGCGGCTGGATGAGCGTCGCGTCGATCATCGCGCGCGGCAACCTGCTGATCGGCTCGCAGGAAATGAGCGAGGAGCAGCGCAAGCGCTACCTGCCGCGCATGGCCAAGGGCGAGTTCCTCGGCGCCTTCTCGATGTCCGAGCCCAATGCCGGCTCCGACATCTCCAATATTTCCTGCCGCGCCAAGAAGGATGGCTCGGGTTACCTGATCAGCGGCAACAAGTACTGGTGCACCTTTGCCGACGGCGCCGACTTCATGATCATCATCGCGCGCACGTCGGACGCGCCTCCGGGCAAGCGCCATCTCGGCCTGTCGATGTTCTTCGTCGAGAAGAAGCGCGGCGAGCTGCCCAAGGGCGTCAACGGCGCGCCGATCCCCAAGATCGGCTATTTCGGCTGGAAGACCTGGGAGCTGGCCTTCGACAATTTCCGCGTCGACGAGGCCGACCTGATCGGCAAGGAAGGTCACGCCTTCTACTATGCAACGTCCGGCCTCGAGACGGCGCGCGCCCACACCGCGGCCCGTGCCATCGGCCTGGCCCAGGGCGCACTGGACGATTCGATCCAGTACGCCAACGACCGCAAGCAGTTCGGCCATTCGATCTCAGACTTCCAGGCCATCCGCTTCAAGATCGCCGACATGGCGACGCAGATCGAGGCGGCGCGCCAGCTCATGTACTTCGTCTGCGAGCAGATCGACACCGGCCAGCGCTGCGACAAGGAAGCGTCGATGGTGAAGCTCTTCGCCTCCGAGATGGCCGAGCGGGTCACCAGCGAGGGCATCCAGATCCACGGCGGCGCGGGTTACACGACGCTGCACGCCGTCGAGCGCCACTGGCGTGACGCGCGTCTCACCAAGATCTTCGAGGGTACCTCGGAGATCCAGAAGCGCATCATCTCGGACCGCCTGCTCGGCCGCGGGAGGAACTGATGAAAGTCTCCGCACTCACCGGCAAGACCAACTACTTCGAGGACTTCACGGTCGGCGACGTGATGAAGCACGCGCGCGGCAAGACTGTGGAGCCGATGGAGCAGGTCTGGATCACCAACGTGACCATGAACACGGCCGAGGCCCACTTCAACGAGCACCTGACCCAGTCGATGCCCTATGGCAAGCGCCTGGGCTTCGGCGGCGTCACCATCTCCATGTGCATCGGCCTTGCCGCCGAGGACACGGCGGAGAATGCGCTGATGGAGCTCGGCATGGACAAGATCCGGCTGAAGGGTCCGCTCCATCACGGCGACACGCTCTACTGCTATACCGAGGTCCTGGAGAAGAAGGACTCCCAGCAGGAAGATGCCGGCATCGTCCGCTTCAAGCATTACGGCGTGAACCAGGACGACAAGAACATCTTCGAGGGCGAGCGCACCGTGCTGATCAAGCGGCGCAGTCACTGGGGAGACAAGTGATGTTCATGGGAGCGCGCCACTCCAGTGGCGCATCATATGAGCGCCACTGGAGTGGCGCGCTCCTATGAGTGAAGTCCTCGGCGCTCTCGACGGCGTCCGCATCGTCGACCTCACGCAGATGCTGGCCGGCCCTTACTGCACGATGCTGCTGGCGGACCAGGGTGCGGAGGTCATCAAGGTCGAGCCACTCGACGGTGACCATACGCGCATCATCGGCCCCTACCATGTCGACGATCAGCTCAAGGCGTTCGGCGGTTACTTCGCGTCGGTGAACCGCAACAAGAAGTCCATTGCCATCGACCTCAAGACGGCGGCCGGGCGCGACCTCGTCCTGAAGCTCTGCGACAACGCCGATGCCGTGGTCGAGAACTATCGCGGCGGCGTCATGGATCGCCTCGGCCTCAGCTACGAGACGCTGCACGCCCGCAACCCGAAGCTGGTCTATGCCACGATCCGCGGCTTCGGCGACGTCCGCACCGGCAAGAGTCCCTACTCGGACTTCCCGGCCTACGACGTGATCAGCCAGGCGATGGGCGGCATCATGGCCATCACCGGCCCGGACAAGGATACGCCGATGAAGGTCGGCCCCGGCGTCGGCGACATCGTGCCGGCCATCACCTGCGCCTTCGGCATCGTCTCGGCCATCTTCCGCGCCTACAAGACCGGCAAGGGGCAGTTCGTCGATGTCGGCATGGTCGACGCGATCCTCGCGGTCTGCGAGCGCATCATGCACCAGCACTCCTACGCGCAGACACTGCCCCATCCGGAGGGCAACCATCATCCCCTGCTCTGCCCGTTCGGCATGTTCCCGGCGAAGGACGGTTTCGTGACGATCGCCGCCCATGCCGATGCGCACTTCCCGATCCTCTGCCGGCTGATCGATCGGCCGGAGTTCGCCACCGACTCGCGGTTCATCACGGTGCAGGATCGCCGCGCCAATCAGGACGTGCTCATCGCCACCGTCTCCGACTTCACCCGCCAGCGGACCAAGCAGGAGCTGCTGGCGCATTTCGGCGGCAAGGTGCCGTTCTCGCCCGTCTACAACGTGCGCGACATCGTGGCCGATCCGCACTTCAAGGCACGCGACATGCTGCCCTGGGTGCCGCATCCCGGCCTCGACCATGAGGTCCAGATCGCGGGCGTCGCGGTGAAGATGACCGAAACGCCCGGCCGCGTGCGCCATCGCGCCCCCTTGCTCGGGGAGCACACGGACCAGTATTTGCAGAGTATCGGCTGCAGTTCGGCGGACATCGCCCGCCTGCGCGACGACAAGATCGTGATTTGAGGAGACAGACATGACCGACCGCCCCAAGCGCGCCCGCCGCGTCCAGCTTTCGACGCCCGGCTCCAGCGAGAAGATGATCCAGAAGGCGTCGGAGTCGAAGGCCGACCACGTCTTCCTCGACCTCGAGGACGCCGTCGCCCCCAGCCAGAAGCGCGACGCCCGCAAGAAGATCATCCAGGGCCTCAAGGAGCTGAACTGGAAGGGCAAGACGCGCTGCGTGCGCATCAACGACCTGACCACCGAGTATGCCTATGAGGACATCATCGAGATCGTCGAGGGCGCCGGCGAGCATCTCGACACGATCATGATGACCAAGGTCCAGACCGTGGCCGACGTGCTGTTCGCCGACAAGCTTCTTCACCAGATCGAGAAGAAGCTGAAGATGAAGCGGAAGATCGGCCTGGAAGCGCTGATCGAGGAAGTCGAAGGCATGCAGAACGTCGACGCGATCGCCGCCTGCACGCCGCGCCTCGAATGCCTGGTGTTCGGCATGGGCGACTTCTCGGCCTCGATGGGCGTGACCAACAAGAACGTGGGCGACTCCGCCGGCTACCCTGGCGACGTCTGGCACTATGCCCGCTTCCGGCTGGTGATGGCCTGCCGTGCCGCCGGCATCGATCCGGTCGACGGTCCGTTCGCCGACTTCAAGAACCCCGACGCCTATCGCGAGGAGTGCCAGCGCTCGATGATCCTGGGCTGCGTCGGCAAGTGGGCGATCCACCCCTCGCAGATCGACATCGCGCTCGACGTCTACTCGCCGAAGGCCGAGGACATCGCCCGTGCCCGCAAGCTCGAGAAGGCCTATGCCGAGGCAGAGGCCGCCGGCCTGGGCGCCATCAACGTCGACGGCATCATGGTCGACGTCGCCTCGATCCGCATCCTGCGGAACACGATCCTGAACAAGGCCGACCTCTACGGTCTGTAGGATGCCGGCGGGCGCGGTGCCGAACTCGGAAAACCCGCGCCCGCGACTGCGGGAGGTGCTTGTCCCCGTAGGAGCCATGCTGGGCACTCAGGTGCTCATCTCGCTGGCCGTGCTGTCGCTCAGCGTCCTGATGCCTGCCGTGGCGCGCGACCTCGAGATCTCGCCGAAACTCGTCGGCGCCTTCACGGCCGTCACCTACGCCATCGCCTCGGGCGTCGCGCTGTGGAGCGCGGCGCCGATCTCGCGGCTGGGCGCCGTCCGTGTCTGCCAGTTCGCGATGCTGGCGGCGGCAGTGGGCCTTGCCCTTAACGCGACGGCGTTCGTGGCCGCCACGGTGATCGCCGTAGCCTTCATCGGCTTTGCCCAGGGCCCGATCAATCCGGCCTCGGCGCATATCCTGAGCCAGCGCGTGCCCCGCGCCTGGTTCAGCCTCGTCTTCTCCGTGAAGCAGACCGGCGTTCCACTGGGTTTTGCCGCTGCCGGCATCGTGCTGCCGCTGCTGCTGCCCGCTCTGGGATGGCAGGGCGCCTCGCTTGCAGCCGCTGCGCTCATGCTGGTCGGCGCGGGCGTCCTGGAACTCCTGCGGGCGCGGCTCGATGCGTCCGTCGCGCCCTCCGCCCCGTCACAGGGAATCTGGTCGTCCGTCGTTTACGTGATGCGGCATCCGGAGATGCGCGTGCTCGGCTGGTCGGCCCTGCTGTACGTCGTGGCGCAGCACACGTTCACGTTCTTCCTGGTCACCTACCTCTACGAGCATTGCCGGCTCAGCATCGGCGAGGCCGGCTTCCTGCTGTTCCTGGCGCAGATCGGCGGCACGGTTCAGCGCCTGATCCTGGGGGCGCTGGGCGACCGCTTCCCGCGCATGATGCTGCTGGGCTGGACCGGCATCGGCATCGCGCTGGGCGCCGTGGCCACCGGCCTCATATCGGCCGAAACGCCCTACTGGCTCATCGGCCTGATCGTCTTTGGCTACGGAACGGTCGTCATCAGCTGGAACGGCGTGTCGATCGCGGAGTTCGCGGCCCTCGCTCCACCGGGCCAGGTTGCCGCCGTGGCGGCGGTGCAGACCGCCCTCGCCTTCTCCGGCGCCGTCATCGGCCCGCCGCTCTTCGGCCTGATCGCGGCGGTCGCCGACTATCGCAGCGCCTTCTTCCTCGTCGCGGCCTGCGTCCTCTTCGCCGCGATCTGGCAGATCATGGTCTCCGCCCGTCTGCGCCGGACAGGCCCGGTCTGAGGCTCCCTCAGGGTTCCTTCATGCCGGCGATCGACACGATCTCGGCCCACTTCTTCGTTTCAGCCGCCTGGAAGGCCGCCAGTTCCTCGGGCGAGCCGACGAACGAGACGCCATGGTTCGCCTTGAGCAGGTTGAGATAGGCCGGCGACTTGGCCGCCTGCCGCACCAGCGCATTCAGCCTGTCGATGATCGGCTTCGGCGTACCGGCCGGCGCGTACATCGCCGTCCACGCCCACATCTCGAAACCCGGCACGCCACTTTCGTCAACCGTCGGGAACTGCTCGAGGCCCGGGATACGCTGCTTGCTGGTGACGGCGAGCCCGCGCGCGCGGCCGTCGAGGACCGGCGGGAGGCCAACCGTGAAGTCCGAGAAGATGATGTCGATGCGGCCACCCAGCAGGTCGGTGATCGCCTGCGGCTGGGTCTTGTAGGGCACACCCAGCAGGTCGGTCCTGGTCATGATGCGGAACAGTTCGGCACCGCCGCGGCTCGATCCATTGCCGCTGCCGAAGCTGAGCTTGCCCGGCTGGGCCTTCGCGAGAGCAACAAACTCCTGGATGGTCTTCGCCGGAAGGTCGTTGCGCACCATCACGATCTGGGCGCCAAGCGTTATGCCGGCGATCGGCGCAAAGCTCTTCACCGGATCGTAGGCCAGCGACTTGTAGACATGCGGGTTGATGGCCTGCGTCGTCTGCGTCGTGAAGAACAGCGTGTAGCCATCGGGCGCCGCGGCCGCCGCGGACTGGGCCGCGATCTGGCCCTCCGCGCCAGGCTTGTTGTCGATGACGACGGTCTGGCCGGTCTGGACGGCGATGTCCTGGCCGATCACGCGCGCGGCGATGTCGGTCGCGGTGCCCGGCCCGAAGGCCGTGATGATCTTGATCGGCCTGGACGGATAGTCCTGCGCGGCGGCCGGCACCGCGAGCAGCATTCCGACCAGCAAACTGATGAGTTTCATGGTCCGACTCTATGCCCAGCGAAGTGCTAGCGTCATCACAAACAAGAGGAGGAAACGAAGGATGGCAAATCCGACACTGCCGCTCGTCGCGGCTATCCTGACCTTGTCCGCGGCGCCAGCCGCCTGGGCGCAGAAATCCGGCGGGACGCTCAAGATCGCCCACATGGACAATCCGCCGAGCGCGTCGATCCACGAGGAAGCGACCATCTCGACCGTCATGCCGTTCATGTCGGTCTACAACAACCTGGTGATGTTCGATCCCAGGACCAAGCAGAACACGCCGGACAACATCATCCCCGACCTTGCCACCCAGTGGAAATGGAGCGACGACGGCAAGCAGCTCACCTTCAACCTGCGCGACGGCGTGAAGTGGCACGACGGAAAGCCCTTCACCAGCGCCGACGTGAAGTGCACCTGGGACATGGTGATCTCCGACGAGTCCAAGCTGCGCAAGAACCCGCGCAAGACCTGGTACTTCAACCTGAAGCAGGTCACGGTGAACGGCGACCGGGAAGCCACCTTCCATCTCGAGCGGCCACAACCGTCCCTGCTCACCATGCTCGCTGCGGCCTTCTCGCCGGTCTATCCCTGCCACGTCTCGACGCGGCAAATGCGGACCAGGCCGATCGGCACAGGACCGTTCAAGTTCGTCGACATGAAGCAGAACGAGTCGATCAAGCTCGCGCGCAACCCGGACTACTGGAAGCCGGGACGCCCCTATCTGGACGCCATCGAGTACTCGATCATCCCCAACCGGGCGACCTCGCTGCTCACCTTCGTGGCCGGCAAACTCGACATGACCTTCACCACCGTCGTGACGCCGGCGATGATCAATGATCTCAAAGTCCAGGCGCCGAAGGCAATCTGCGAAGCGCAGCCGACCAACACGCAGGCGAACCTGCTGGTCAATCGCGAGAGGGCGCCCTTCGACGATGCGCGCATACGCCGGGCCATGGCGCTGTCGCTCGACCGCAATGCATTCAACGAGATCCTGGGACAAGGCAACTACCGGATCGGGGGAGCGATGCTGCCGCCCCCTGAGGGGCTCTGGGGCATGCCGACGGAATTCCTGGCGACCGTCGCCGGCTATGGCCCCGACATCGCCAAGTCGCGCGAGGAAGGCCGCAAGATCATGGCCGAACTCGGCTACACGGCGGACAAGCCGCTCAAGATCAAGGTCTCGACCCGCAACATCCCGAGCTATCGGGATCCGGCCGTAATCCTGATCGACCACCTGAAGCAGGTGAACATCCAGGCCGAGCTCGAGCCGCTCGAAACCGCGGTTTGGTACAACAGGATGATGCGCCGCGATTTCGCCATCGGCATGAACATCCAGGGCGTCGGCGTCGACGATCCGGACGTCGTCTTCTACGAGACCTTCCGCTGCGGATCAGAGCGCAACTACACGAATTACTGCAATCCGGAGGTCGAAAAGCTGTTCGACCAGCAGTCGATGACGGCCGACATCGCAGCCCGCCGGAAACTCGTGTGGGAGATCGACAAGAAACTGCAGGAAGACGGCGCCCGCCCCGTCATCCAGCATGGCTGGGGCGGCACCTGCTGGCGCCCCGAAGTGAAGGCCGTGAACCTCGCGGTCAACACCATCTACAATCACTGGCGCTTCGAGGACGTCTGGCTCGACCGCTAGGACCGCGCTAGGCTCGTGCAAACGATCTGATCGGAGGTTTCGATGATCAAGGGTCTGCACCACAACGCCTATCGCTGTCGCGATTCCGAGGAGACGAGGAAGTTCTACGAGGACTTCCTCGGCCTCCCCCTCGTTCATACGCTCAAGATCGAGGAGACGAAGACCGGCCGCGCGACCGGCGCCGGCGTCCTGCACACCTTCTTCCAGCTCGACGACGGCTCCTGCCTCGCCTTCTTCGAGGCGCCGGACATGCCGTTCGCCTTCAAGGACCAGCACGATTTCGACCTCCACATCGCACTGGAAGTCGAGCCCGACCATCTCGACCGCATGTTCGCCAGGGGCAAGGCGGAGGGTCGCGAGGTTCGCGGCGTCTCCGACCATCATTTCATCCGGTCGATCTACTTCCGCGACCCCAACGGCTACGTGATCGAACTCGCAGCCAAGGTGGCAGGCCAGGAATCGGCACTCGACCCGACGAAGAACGGCGCGCGCGCCAAGCTCGACGAATGGCAGGCCGGCAAACCCGAGCCGGCGAGAGCGGCCTGAACGCCGGCCTCAGGCCAGGTTCTTCCTGAAGAAGGTGATGGTGCGGTCCCAGGCGATCTTCGCCTGGACCTCGTTGTAGCGCGGCGTCGAATTGTTGTGAAAGCCGTGCTGCGTGCCGGGATAGATGAACATCTCGTAGGATGCTCCCGCCGACTTCAGCGCCGCCTCGTAGGCCGGCCACATGGCGTTGATGCGCTCGTCGGTCTCGGCATACTGCACCAGCAAGGGTGCCTTGATGTTCGGCACCGAAGCGGTCTCCGCCGCCGCGCCGTAGAACGGCACGCCGGCATTCATGTCGGCGCCGAGGGTCGCGGCCAGGAAGTTGGTCGTGCCACCGCCCCAGCAGAAGCCGGTGACGCCGAGCTTGCCGGTCGACATCGCATGGGTCTTCAGGAAGCGCGCACTGTTCACCATGTCGGTGCGCAGCTTGGCCTGGTCGAGTTTGGCCTGCAGCGTGCGGCCGTCATCGTCGTTGCCGGGATAGCCGCCGACCGGGAACAGGCCGTCCGGGGCCAGCGCCAGGAACCCCTCGGTCGCCGCGCGGCGCGCCACGTCCTCGATGTACGGATTGAGCCCTCGATTCTCGTGGACGACCAACACCACCGGGAACGGGCCATTGCCCTTCGGTTGAACGAGGTAGCCGCGCATCGTGCCAGACGTCCCGCCGGGCGACGGATAGGTGACGTATGTGGCCTTGATGCGCTCGTCCGTGAAGGAGATCGTCTGGGCCTGCACGTAGCGCGGCATCAGTGCCTGCGCCATGGCCAGCCCGCCCACCGTCACGGCAGCGGCCCGCGCCAGGAAGGTACGGCGATCCATCCCGCCATGACAGTACTCGTCGTAGAGATCGAAAATGCGCCGATCGATCTCCATCTGCGTCAGAACCTGCCCATCCATCGCCAGCCCCCTGTGTCGTCTAGCCGAGATTGCGGCGGTAGAGCGCGATCAGGCGCTCCCAGTGCCGCTCGGCAGCAGGCTTGTCGTAGCACCAGCGTTGCGGGAAGGCGAAGCCGTGGTGCACGGTCGGATGCACCTCCAGCTCCCCCTTCGCGCCCGACTTGTCGAACAGTGCCTTGAGTTCCTTGACCATGTCCGGCGGCGCCAGCTCGTCGTGCTCGGCGCAGGAGATGTAGAGTTCGCCCCTGGCCTTGCCGAGCGTCAGGTGCGGGCTCTCGACCGCATCGCTCACCAGCCAGGTACCGTAGAACGAGGCTGCCGCCGCGATCCGGTCGGGATAGCGCGCCGCCGCCGCCAGGGAATAAGGGCCGCTCATGCAATAGCCATGGGTCCCGACCGGTCCCGTCTTCGATTCCTTCTGGGCGTCGGCGTAGGCGATCATCGCCGCCACGTCGTCCATGACCGGCGGGATGGTCATTTTCGTGCGGACCGCGCGCATGCGCTTGTGCTCGTCGCTGCCATGCTTCAGCACGTCCGGCCCGTACTTCGTGTCAGTGCCCGCGCGATAGTAGAGGTTGGGTAGCATCACGTAATAACCCACCGTCGCGAGGCGGCGGGCCATGTCGTAGAGTTCCTCGCGGATGCCGGGGGCATCCATCAGCATGAGCACCGGGGGATACGGGCCGCCCCGCTCCGGATGGCAGATGAAGGTCTCCATCGCTCCATCCCTGGTCGGGATGTCCAGAATTTTCTCGATCATCTTCCGTCTCCTACGGCTTTGCGGCTTGGCGCCAGCTTGCTAGGCTTGTCTCAACAACAAAGCCTAGGGAGAGAAATGATGAGACGTAACCTGCTTGGCACGGCCGCATTCTGCCTTGCGGCATGGGCGCTTCCGGCAGCCGCCCAGCTATCCGACAACACGCTCAAGATCGGTCTCGCCACCGACCTGTCGAGCCTCTACGCCGACATCAACGGCCCCGGTGCCGTGCTCGCGGCCCAGATGGCGATCGAGGATTTCGGCGGCACCGTGCTCGGCCAAAAGATCGAGTTCGTTTCTGGCGACATCCAGAACAAGGCGGACGTGGCAGCAACCACGGTCGGCCGCTGGTACGACAACGAGAAAGTCGACATGGTGATGGGCGCCGGCGCCTCGTCCTCGTCGATCGCCGCGGCGCGCGTCGCCGGCGACAAGAAGAAGATCTTCATCGCCCCAGACCCCGCCTCGTCGGACCTCACCGGCAAGCTCTGCAACCCCTACCTGATCCATTGGGTCTACGACACGGCGGCCCTCGCCAACGGCACCGGCTCGGCGGTCGTGAAGGCCGGCGGCAAGACCTGGTTCTTCCTCACCGCCGACTATGCCTTCGGCTACGCGCTGGAACGCGACGTCTCCGCCGTCGTCAAGAAGGCCGGCGGCACGGTGGTCGGCGGCGTCAAGCATCCGATCAACACCAACGACTTCTCGTCCTTCCTGCTGCAGGCGCAGGGCTCGAAGGCGCAGATCATCGGTCTCGCCAATGCCGGCGGCGACACGATCAACTCGATCAAGCAGGCCTCCGAGTTCGGCATCGTCAAGGGCGGCCAGAAGCTCGCGGGTCTCCTGGTCTTCATCTCCGACATCCATTCGCTGGGCCTCGAACGCTCGCAGGGGCTGAACCTTACCGAGGCGTTCTACTGGGATCTCAACGACCGGACGCGCGCCTTC
>JAKFVZ010000153.1 GCA_021732965.1 Reyranella sp. | reverse complement strand
TCTCGTCGGCGTCGATGAAATGGACCTCGCCCTCGATCCAGTCCCTGGCGTTGTCGGAGGCGCGTACGCGGGCGCGCTGGCCGGGCAGGGGATCGCCCTCCTGCGGCTGCGAGGGACGCGGCGCCGCGGGCGTCGCGGCGCGCGCCTCGGCCAGCGCCTCGTCGGCATCGATGTCGATGCGGGTGCCGTGGCCGATCGCGGCCATTCGGTCACGCCAGGCCAGCAGGCGCGGATGGGCGTTCAGCACCTCGCGGCAGTCGATGTGGCGGCCGCGGAAGAACCAGACGACGTGATAGGTCGCGAAATCGGCGATGCAGGGCGTGTCGCCCAGCAGGTACGGCCGTCCGTCCGCCAGCATGTCGGCGATCCATTTGACCTGCGGCCGCACGAGCTGGAGGTTGCGGTAGGCGGCCTTGCGCACCGCCTCGATCGAAGGCTGCGGCAGGCCGTGCAGCCTGGCGCGATCGGCATGCAGCCCCTCGGGCATGTGGTCGGCATTGATGCCCGAGACGTAGAGCGCCGTCGGGCGCATGAATTGCTGCTCGGCCCACCAGGCGATGGCTTCCGCCGCGCCCGCGGTTTTCCCCGGATAGAAGGTCGGCGCCGGCCTGCGACGCTCCAGCTCCTGCGCGATGAGTTTCGTGTCGCACCAGATGTCGGCGCCATCCTGCAGCACCGGCGTGCGTCGATAGCCGCCCGTCAAGGGTGTCAGCTTGGGCTTGGGGGCGATAGGGGGAATCTCGACGGCGCGCCAGGTCAAGCCCTTGAAGCCCATCATCAGGCGTGCCTTTTCGGCGAAGTTCGAGAAATCGTACTGGTGCAGGATCAGGGTCTTCGGAGACTCAACGCTTTGCGGCAACACGAGGGGAACGTCTCCTCTGAAAGGGGCACGGAACGGTGCTGTTCAACGAAAGGCACCGCTCGTGAAAAGAATGGCCATAGCGGTGGCCAGGATGGCAGCCGATGCGACCAGGAAAGATCCCAGCAGGACGCGTCGGTTGCGAATCATGCGGCGCATGCGGATCGGCATTTCCACGAGGTGATAGGTGAGGCTCGCGAGCCCCACCGCAACGACTAGGGCCAGGGTGGCCTCGACGGGTGTCAGCAGGCGACCCAGGATGGCGACCGCGAGCGACAACAGGGGCCAGTGCCAGAGGTAGAGGGCGTAGGAGATCTTGCCGACGTAGCGGATCGCCCTCACCCGGAGGACGGCATAGTGCTCCCTGTCGAGTTCGAACAGCGCCAGCGAGGCTGCGGTGGCGAGGCACGCGATCAGGGTCTTGACCGTAACGGCCAGTGGTCCCGGATACACCGGTACCAGGGGAGCGAGGATGATCGCGCCCACTGCGATGAGCGACAGGATGGGACGGGGTGGCTGGGGAGCTTCCCGGACCTTCCGGACAAGGCAAAAGACCAGGACGCCCAATCCCAACTGCCAGAATCGTCCGGGCAGCAGGAAGAAGGCGCTGTGCGGTGAAACGCCCATCGTGCCGAAGACGAGGTAGAAGACGAACGACAGAGCGGCGGCGCCGATCAGGATCGGCCAGAAGAACTGGCGGCGCGTGGTCGTCAGCAGGCAGAGCCCGGCGAGGAGCAGGTAGAACTGCTCTTCGACCGCCAGGTTCCATGTATTCAGGAGCGGATTGGCCAACGGTGGCGTGAGCGCGTCGCCTCCGAGCCAGAAACTGAAGTTCTGGAGATAGAAAGGCTGCAGGAGGAGCGATTGCCCGAAGATCGCGAGATCGACTGGCTTCAGCAGCACGAAGCTCGCGAGAGCCGTGAGCAGCACCGTCAGGAAGAGGGCCGGCGCCAACCGGCGGAAGCGCGAGGAATAAAAGTCGGCCAGCGTGGTTCGACGTTCCAGGACCGGAAAAAGATAAGCGCGCGAGATCACGTAGCCCGAGATGACGAAGAAGATGTCGACGCCCAGGAAGCCGGTCGGCACGAGGCCCGGATAGGCATGGAACAGGACAACCAGCGTCACCGCGATGGCGCGGAGCGTGTCGATCTCGGGCAGATACCGGCGAATCAACGAGAGGCGTTCCTGGGGCGTGACTTCGGGATCACGCCGCCTTCAGGACCCCGTCGTCCGCCTCGAGGGGCAGGGGGTGCCAATTGCGCGATACGACCCAGTCGGGTCGCGGATTGTCACCGAGCGCCGGCCTGTTGGCGACGGTGTTGCACGAGACGTAGATGTGCCAGCGGTCGTCGGCCGAGAGGTTGTGGCCGGAGGCGTGCAGCACGTTGCAATGGAACAGCACGCAGGTGCCGGCGCGGCCCGTGACGGCAACGGGCTCCGGCGAGTTCTTTAGGATCTCGATCATGCGCTGCTTCGGCATTGCCCAGAATTTGTACGACGTCGATTCGTCGTAGACCGGCTCGATGCGGCCGATCTTGTGGCTGCCCGGAATGAGATAGAGCGCGCCGCCCATCTCCGTCGTGTCGGTCATCATCAGGTTGAAGGTCGCCATGTCGGGGCGGCGGCACCCGTCGCGCATCCATGAGCCGTAATCCTGGTGCCACTGCCAGACCGTACCCTCGATGGCCGGCTTGGTGTTGATCTTGGTGTGATACACGTAGACGCCGTCGTCCTTCAGCACCTGCTGCACCGGCCGCAGCAGGCGCGGCGTGCGGACCAGCGCGTGGAAAGGCTTCGAGCGGGTCGGTCCGTCATTCTCGTGGACCCGGAAGATGGTGCGGACGCCGCCGGTATGCTCGCGAACGACTTCGTCGCTTTCGACGCCGGAGAGCCGGGCGACTTCGCGGCGGAGGACGGCCACTTCGTTGCGGTCGAACAGGTCGGGGAACACGAGGAACCCGTCGCGATCGAACTGCTCGATCTGCTGGTCGGTCAACTCCATGCGCATCCTCCAGTTCGTTTTGCCAACGCTAACTCAAGGGTCCATCACGTAATAGACCTTTTTCTCTCGGCGCATGCCGAGACGGTCGTAGAAGCGTTGCGAGCCGGAATTTCCCTCGCCGGTTGTCCAGATCACCCTCGTGTCGCCGCGCTCGCGGGCCAGTGCCCGGATCCCTTCGATCAGTCTCTCGCCGACCCCCGCAGACCGCGCGGAGCCACCGACATAGAGTTCCTTGAGGAACAGACCGTGGCTCAGGTTAGGGCCGGGGAAGTAGGGATTGAGGATGGCGAAGCCCAGGAGCGTGCCCTTCCGCTCCGCGACCAGGCACATCGTACCGCCAGGCGGGCTGGCCGTGAGGAAAGCCGCGCCCGCCTCACCCGCACCACGGGCGACGGGGTTGCCGTAATGGTGCTCGTGCTCCTCCAGGAGGAGGGCGAGCTGGGCTTCGTCGCCCGGTTTTGCGTGCCTGATTTGCATGGAAGCCCGTCTAACATCGCTGGCCCGCGCCATCAAAGAACGGCAAAATTGGCGTCAAGCGGGAGTCATGATCAATGGAAGACGTCGTCAATATCGAGGACCTGCGCAAGCTCGCCAAGAAGCGGCTGCCCAAGATCGCCTACGACTTCATCGAGGGCGGCACCGACGACGAAGTCGGCCTCACGACCAACGAGCAGGCCTTCCGCAAGGCGCGCATCGTGCCGCGCTACCTGGTCGACGTCTCGGTGCGCGACCAGTCCACGACCCTGTTCGGCCGCACCTATTCGAGCCCGATCGGCATCGCCCCCACGGGCCTCGCCGGCCTGTTCCGCCACGGCGCCGACCTGATGCTGGCCGAGGCTGCGCGCGACGCCAACGTGCCGTTCATCATGTCGGGCTCCAGCACCGGCTCGATCGAGGATCTCGGCAAGCTGGCGCCCGACCATGGCTGGTACCAGCTCTATTCCGCCAAGGACCAGGCCGTCTCGGAAGACCTCATCAAGCGCTCCGCCGATGCCGGCCTGAGGACGCTGGTCTTCACCGTCGACGTGCCGGAAGGCTCCAACCGCGAGCGCAACACGCGCAACGGCTGGGCACGCCCGCTGAAGCTCACCTGGAAGACCAAGTTCGAGGCGCTGATGCATCCGGCCTGGATGATGCAGTGGCTGAAGCACGGCACGCCCTATTTCGACAACTGGGCGAAGTATGCCGGCCCCGACGCCACGGCCGACAAGGTGGCGGATCTGGTCGCCTACCAGAATCGCGCGCCGATGACCTGGAAGCACGTCGAGCGCTTCCGCGAGCTGTGGAAGGGCAACTTCGTCCTGAAGGGCATCATGCATCCCGATGACGCGATCCGGGCGCACGCGCTGGGCGTCGACGGCGTCATGGTCTCCAACCACGGTGCGCGTCAGCTCGACCTGGCGCCGTCGCCGCTCGAGGTGCTGCCGGCGATCCGCGACGCGGTCGGCGACAAGATGACGGTGATGTTCGACGGCGGCGTGCGCCGCGGCCTCGACGCCATCATCGCGCTCTGCATGGGTGCCAAGTTCGTGTTCGTCGGGCGGCCGACCCTGTACGGCGTGACGGCGGGCGGCATTCCGGGCGCGGCCAAGGCGCTGCAGATCTTCCGGCGCGAGGTCGACATCAGCATGGCGCAGATCGGCGCGACCAGGATCTCCGATCTCGGCCCGCAATTCATGATGTGGAAGGACGAGGAGGATTTGCGCCGCAACCGGCGCTGATCTGGGCTACACTCGTTCCATCGCGCTTCGGCGCGGGGTCCCGCTCTCTCGCCAGACCGTCGTCTGTTCCGGTGAGAGAGTGCGCATGCTTTACTCGTTCGCATCGTCGTCGCCCGTCCTGGCCGGGGCGCTGGCCAGCCTGTGTGCGGGCCTCGCCACCGCTATCGGGGCGCTTCCGATCCTGGTGATCCGGAAGCTCTCGGAGCAGGCGCAGGACGTCATGCTGGGCTTCGCCGCCGGCGTTATGCTGGCGGCCTCGTTCTTCTCCCTGATCATTCCCGGCATCGACGTCGCGCAGGAGCAGGGCGCCACCAAGCTGGGCGCCGTTACGCTGGTGATCGCCGGCATCCTGTTCGGCGCCGCGAGCCTCTGGCTGGTCCATCGTTATCTTCCGCACGAGCATTTCGTGCTGGGCCGGCAGGGACCTCTGACCCAGCGCGTGCGGCGCATCTGGCTGTTCGTCATCGCCATCACCCTGCACAATTTTCCCGAGGGGCTGGCTGTCGGCGTGGGCTTCGGCGGTGACGATTTCGGCAAGGCGGTGGCGCTGGCCATCGGCATCGGCTTGCAGAACATGCCGGAGGGACTGGCCGTCGCGGTCGCGCTGCTGACGTTGCACTACAGCAAGGGCCAGGCCTTCTTCGTCGCCCTTCTGACGGGACTGGTCGAACCGATCGGCGGTCTGCTGGGCGCGGGCGCCGTTACCATCGCGCAGTCGTTGTTGCCTTGGGGTCTGGCCTATGCCGGCGGCGCGATGATCTTCGTCATCAGCGACGAGATCATCCCCGAAACCCACCGCCGCGGCTTCGAGAACCACGGCACGGTCGGCCTGATGATCGGCCTCGTGGTGATGATGTTCTTGGACGTCATGCTGGGCTGAGCAAAGAAAAAGCCTCCTCCGCCGAAGCAGAGGAGGCTCTTTCTCAATCTATTTGCCGCAGCTTACTGCACGACCTCGAACAGGCCAGCGGCGCCCATGCCGCCGCCGATGCACATCGTCACGACGACGTTCTTGGCCTTGCGGCGACGGCCCTCGATCAGGGCGTGGCCGGTGCAGCGCGCGCCGGTCATGCCGAACGGATGGCCGATCGAGATCGAGCCGCCGTTGACGTTCAGCTTCTCGTTGGGGATGCCGAGCTTGTCGCGGCAGTAGAGCACCTGCACCGCGAAGGCCTCGTTCAGCTCCCACAGGTCGATGTCGTCCATCTTGAGGCCGAACCGCTTCAGCAGCTTCGGGATCGCATAGACCGGGCCGATGCCCATCTCGTCGGGCTCGCAGCCGGCGACGACCAGGCCCTTGTAGATGCCGAGCGGCTTCAGGCCGCGCTTGGCGGCTTCGGCATCGCTCATGATGACCGACGCCGAGGCGCCGTCCGAGAGCTGGCTGGCGTTGCCGGCGGTGATCCACTTGTCGGGACCGGCGACCGGCTGCAGCTTGGCCAGGCCCTCCAGCGTCGTCTCGGGACGGTTGCCCTCGTCCTTGGCGAGCTTGACGGTCTTCTTGGTGGTCTCGTTGGTGTTCTTGTCGGTGACCAGCATCGTGGTTTCCATCGCCACGATCTCGTCGTCGAACTTGCCGGCCTGCTGGGCGGCCGCGGTGCGCAGCTGGCTCTGCAGCGAGTACTCGTCCTGTGCCTCGCGGCTGATCTTGTAGCGGGCGGCCACCGTGTCGGCCGTCGTGATCATGGCGTGGTAGATGCCCGGAACGTGTTCCTGCACCCACGGGTTCACCAGGCGGTTCTTGTTGCCGCCTGGAGGGCCCTGGACGAGAGAGACGGACTCAAGGCCGCCGGCGATCATCACCGGCACCTTGTCGACCAGCACGCGCTGCGCGGCCATCGAGATGGTCTGCAGGCCCGAGGAGCAGAAGCGGTTGACGGTCACGCCCGAGACGCTGACCGGCGCGCCGGCGCGCATCGCCGAGACGCGGGCCACGTTGGAGCCCGTGGTGCCTTCCGGCGCGGCGCAGCCCAGGATCACGTCCTCGACTTCGGCCAGGTCGACCTTGGCGCGCTCGGCGGCGTGCTTGATGACGTGCGCGCCCATGTCGGCGCCGTGGGTGTCGTTGAAGACGCCGCGGAACGCCTTGCCGATCGGCGTGCGGGCGGTGGAGACGATTACTGCATCAGCCATTTGAGTTTCCTTCCAGATAGAACCTTGTTGTCGCTTTCCCCCTCCGCACATCGGCTGGGAGGGGGTGGCGACGAATTGACGTCAGACGCTAGAGAACTTCTTGCCTTCCTGCACCAGCTTCTTGAGCAGCGGGGCAGGCTCCCAGAACGGGTCGCCCGACGCGTCACGGTACTTCAGCAGCGCGTCGTGGATGGTCTTGAGGCCGACCACGTTGTCGGCCCACCACATCGGGCCGCCGCGATAGACCGGCCAGCCGTAGCCGTTGACCCAGATCACGTCGATGTCGAGCGAGCGCTGGGCCATGCCCTCTTCGAGGATCTTGGCGCCCTCGTTCACCATCGGATAGAGCGCGCGCTCCAGGATCTCCTGGTCGGAGATGGCGCGGCGGGTAATGCCGAGCTTCTTCGACGTCTCCTCGATGATCTTCTCGACTTCCGGATCGGGGATCGGCGTGCGGTCGGGCAGATTGTACTTGTAGTAGCCCGAGCCGGTCTTCTGGCCGAAGCGGCCAAGCTCGCAGATCGCGTCGGCGACGTAGCCGGTGTAGCGCACGTTGCGCTTTTCCTTCTCGTTCTTGCCCTGGCGGATGCGCCAGCCCACGTCGTTGCCGGCGAGGTCGCTCATCGCGAAGGGGCCCATCGGGAAGCCGTAGTCGTAGACGACCTTGTCGATCTGCTGGGGAAGGGCGCCTTCCTCCATCATGTAGGCCGACTGGATGCCCCTCATGCGAAGCATCCGATTTCCGACGAAGCCTTCGCAGACCCCGACGAGAACCGGGATCTTGCCGATCTTCTTGGAGAACGACATCACCGTGGCGATGACGTCCTTCTCCGTCGCCTTGCCGCGCACGTTCTCCAGCAGCTTCATGACGTTGGCCGGCGAGAAGAAGTGCATGCCGATCACGTCGCCGGGCCGCTTGGTGTAGGAGGCGATCTGGTTGACGTCGAGCCCCGAGGTGTTGGTGGCCAGGATGGCGCCGGGCTTGGCGACCTCGTCGAGCTTCTTGAAGACGGTCTCCTTGACCTCCATCGTCTCGAACACCGCCTCGATGATGACGTCGGCGTCCTTGAGGGCGTTGTAGTCGAGGGTCGGCGTGATCAGCGCCATGCGCTTCTCGACGTCCTCGGCCTTCATGCCGCCGCGCTTGGCGGTGTTCTCGTAGTTGGTGCGGATGGTCTTGAGGCCGCGGTCCAGCGCTTCCTGGCTGGTCTCCAGCAGGGTGACGGGAACGCCGGCATTGGCGAAGTTCATCGCGATGCCGCCGCCCATCGTGCCGGCGCCGATGATGCCGCCGGTCTTGATCTCGCGCTGCGGCGTGTCCGCAGGCACGTCGAGCACCTTGGCAGCCTCGCGCTCGGCGAAGAAGTAGTAGCGCTGCGCCGCCGATTCGCTGGAGGTCAGCAGTTCGGTGAACAGCTCGCGCTCGCGCTTCATGCCCTCGTCGAACGGCAGCGCGACGGCAGCCTGTACCGTCTTGATGATGTTCCACGGCGCCTTGAAGCCGCGCGCCTTGCGGGCGATCGACTTCTCGGTCTCGGCGAACAGGTCGGGCGATTCCAGGTTGACGCTGAGGTCGCGGACGCGGCGCAGCGGGGCCTTCTGGGCCAGCAGCATTTCGGCATGGGCGATCGCGCCCTTCAGCAGGTCACCTTCGACGATGGCGTCGACGATGCCCTTGCTCTTGGCTTCCGGCGCCGGGATGTGGCGGCCCGAGAGCATGGCGTCGAGCGCGTACTTCGCGCCGGTGAGACGCGGCAGGCGCTGGGTGCCGCCGGCGCCCGGCAGAAGGCCGAGATGCACTTCCGGCAGGCCCATGCGCGTGGTCGGGAGCGAAACGCGATAGTGCGCGCCCAGCGCCGTCTCGAGGCCGCCGCCCAGCGGCGTGCCATGCAGGGCCGCCACGATCAGCTTGGGCGAATTCTCCATGGTCGAGATCACGTCGTTCAGGTTCGGCCCCGACGGCGGCTTGCCGAATTCGCGAATGTCGGCGCCGGCGATGAAGGTGCGGCCGCCGCCGATCAGGACGATGGCGTCGACGCTGGAATCCTGGCCGAACGCCTCGACGCCCTCCTTGATGCCGGCGCGGACGGCCGCGGCCAGCGCGTTCACCGGCGGATTGTTGATGGTGAGGATTCCGATGCGCCCCTCTTTGGAGCGTATGACAGCGTCGGACATGGACGTTCTTCCCTGGTGAGACCCGTTTCGGACGGATGGTCTTAGCAATCTCTGCCTGCCCCGCCCAGCGGCCTCGCGTTTCGCTTTGCGGAGATAGGTGCAGATACACAGCCTAGCTCCTGACAAAGTCAGCCGCTATGCATCGCCGCACAAAAACGAAACTGGGAGGCCTTGAGCCAATGACCAAAGTAATTACCACCCGTCGCAGTCTCCTGCGGGCCGGCGCCGGCGCCGGCCTGATCGTCACCGCGCCCTCGATCGTGCGTGCCCAGGGAGCGGCCTGGCCCAACAAGCCGATCACCATCGTCGTGAACTTCCCCGCCGGCGGTCTCACCGACGGCATCGCGCGCGCCTTCGGCCAGTCCGTCAGCCAGGCCACCGGCCAGCAGGTGATGATCGACAACAAGCCGGGCGCCAGCGGCAACATCGGCGCGGCCCTCGTCGCCCGTGCTCCGGCCGACGGCTACACCTTCCTGCATTCGGTCTCGAGCACGCTCATCCAGAACCGGGTGATGTTCAAGACGCTGGGCTTCGATCCCGACAAGGACCTCACGGTCGTGTCCGGCACCTCTTCCGGCGTCCTGCCGGTCGTTGTGCACAAGTCGCTGCCGGCCGGGGTGACGGACCTCAAGTCGTTCGTCGAGTACGCTAAGAAGAACAAGGTGAACTTCGGCTCGTGGGCGATGGGCTCATCGGCCCACATCTTCGCCCAGACACTGAACGAGAAGTACGGACTCACGATGGAAGTCGTGACCTACAAGGGCGAAGCGCCGATGTGGCAGGACATGGGGGCGGGCCAGCTGCAGGCCGCCATGGGCAGCCCGCAGGCGATGAACGCGCTGATCGTGAAGGGCGATGTCCGCGGCATCGCGGCGCCGTCGAAGGTGCGCGCCCGCGTGTTTCCCAACGTGCCGACCTCGCGCGAGCAGGGCTTCGACGACGATGCCTTCACCGTGTCGGGCTGGCTGGCGCTGGCTGCGCCCGCAGCGACGCCGAAGGACATCGTCAAGAGGATGTCGGATCTCTGGGTCGCCGCCGCCGACTCCGAGCCCGGCAAGAAGATGATGGACAGCTTCGCCCTCGTGGAGAAGCCGATGCCCCACGAGGAAGTCATGGCCGACTATGAGCGGCTGAAGAAGGTCCTCATCCCGCGCATCGTCGCGCTGGGCATGAAGCCCGAGTAGCGATCAGGCCGAGACCCGCTTCAGGGTTTCGTCAAACCAGCGCGCGAGGCCGGTCATGCGGGCGTCCTCGTGCTGCTGGCCCATCAGCTGCAGGCCGACCGGCAGGCCGCCGACGCTCATCAGCGGCAGGGTGACGACCGGCGCGAACAGCATCGAGCTGGGAGCGTTGAACACGAAGTCGCCGGTCGGACGCGGCGCCAGCGGCTGGCCGGGGACGTCTCCGGACCAGACCGGCGCCGGACCGGGGCAGGCGAGCGTGATCGCGGCATCGGCAAGCGGTGCCATCGTCGCATGCATCCGCTGGGCGTTCTGGCGAGCCAGCAGCGCCATGCGATAATCGTCGAGCGACATCTTCTCGGCCTTCGCCAGCGTCGCCTTGGCCCGCTCGCTGACGCCGGCCGGATTGTTGTCGACGATGCCGCGCTGTCCCCAGCGATTTTCCCAGCTTGTGACGCCCCCGCAGACGTTGCGGCCGTTGGCGATCGACTGTTCCAGCGCCTCGACCCAGGGATGATCCTTGCGGCGGATCAGCTCGACGCCGGCATCGCGCAGTTGCTTCAGCACGCCGTCGAAGGCGGCCCTGGTCGCATTGTCGACCTCGACCCAGCCCTCGGTCTCCAGCACGACGAGGCGGTTCGGCTTCACGGCGGCGGGCAGCGTCGAGGGACCCATCAGGCCGACCTCGCCGCGATCGCCGCCGGCGCGCCGGGCGATCTCGATCGCGACCTGCCACATGTCCTGTAGCGAATTGGCGTGCGGCCCGTGCGTGCTCTGGCTGGTCGCCTGGCGCTCGCCGCGATTGATGCCACCCTGCGTCGGCTTCAGAGCGTAGTTTCCGCAATAGGCGGCGGGGCGGATGATCGAGCCACCGACCTGCGTGCCGATGGCGGCCGGCACCATGTTGGCGCCGACGGCAGCGGCCGAACCGGAGGAGGAGCCGCCCGGCGTGCGCGTTGCATCGAACGGATTGGTCGTGGCACCGGGATGCGAGCCGCCCAGTTCGGCCGTCACCGCCTTGGCGAGGATGATCGCGCCCGCCTGGCGCAGCGCCCAGACGGCGGCATTGTCGCGCTTGGGGAAATTGCCCTTGAAGGCCTCGCAGCCCATCTGCGTGGGCATGTCCTTCGTTTCGAGCAGGTCCTTGATGGCGAGCGGCATGCCGTCGATGGGCGAGAGGGGCTTGCCCGCCTTCCAGCGCGCGGTGCTTTCGTCGGCAGCGCTGCGCGCGCCCGCTTCGTTGATCGCCGTGAACGCCTTCACCACCGGCTCGCGCGCCGCCACCGTCTACAGGCAGCGTTCGAGATAGGCGCGCGG
>JAKFVZ010000123.1 GCA_021732965.1 Reyranella sp. | reverse complement strand
TGAACGAGGCGCTGCAGGAGAACCTGAAGCAGGCCTGCGGCGTCGACATCCAGGTCGATGCCGTCGAATGGCAGGTGCTGCTGAACGCCAGCCGCGCCTTGCCCGACGCCCCGGCGCTGAACGGCGCGATGGGCCTGAACGTCAGCTCGCCGTCGAGCGACGTCGGCATGATGTTCCGCTACTTCGCGGCGGCCAACTCCTCGCCGACCGGCTCGAACTTCCAGCAGTGGAAGGACGACAAGTTCGAGGCGGCACTCACCACGCTGGCCGAGGCGACCGACGAGGCCGTCATCCTGGAGAACTTCAAGACCGCGCACGAGCGGCTGGTCGACAATCCGCCGTGGCTCTACATCGTCCACGACCTCAACCCGCGCGCCTTCAGCAAGAACGTGCAGGGCTTTACGCCGGCCCAGTCGTGGTTCGTCGACCTGACGAACGTGAGCCTGAAGTAGGACCGACTTCAGATTTGAACGTCCGCTGGCGCGCTTGCGTCAGCGGGCGCAGATCTTCGGGATCTTGGACAGCATTTCCACGGAGCAGACCTCGGCCGGGAACAGCGCCCAGACCGCGGCGAGGATGATCGCCAGGAAGATGAAGGGGCGCAGCACGCGCAGCACCACCGGCAGGAGCACCTGCAACGCCCAGTAGGCGAGGAGCAGGCCGATGACCACCGCGAGCACGCGATACTGCATGCTCCAGCTGTCCCAGGTGCCGAGATTGGCCCGCGTCAGGAGTTCGTTGATCTGCTCCACGATCAGTCGCGGAACGGATCGGTCATGAGGATCGTGTCCTCGCGCTGCGGGCTGGTGCTGAGCAGCGCCACCGGGCAGCCGACCAGCTCCTCGACGCGCCGCACGTACTTGATGCAGGTCGCCGGCAGTTCGCCGAAGGAGCGGGCACCCTGGGTGCTTTCGCTCCAACCCTCGAACTCTTCCCAGATCGGCTTCAGCTTGGCCTGAGCGCCCATGGTGAAGGGGAAGCGCTCGATGCGCTTGCCGTCCAGCTCGTAGCCGACGCAGACCTTGATGACCTTCTCGCCATCGAGCACGTCGAGCTTGGTGAGCGCGATGCCGTCGATGCCATTCAACTTCACGGCCTGGCGTACCATCACGGCGTCGAACCAGCCACAGCGGCGGCGGCGGCCGGTGTTGGTGCCGAACTCCTTGCCGCGATCACCCAGGCCCTGGCCGATCTCGTCGGTCAGTTCGGTGGGGAAGGGGCCGTCGCCGACGCGGGTCGTGTAGGCCTTGGCGATGCCCAGCACATAGCCGACGGCGCCGTTGCCCATGCCGCTGCCGATCATCGCCTGCGCCGCCACCGTGTTGGACGAGGTGACGTAGGGATAGGTGCCGTGGTCGATGTCGAGCATCGTGGCCTGTGCGCCCTCGAACAGGATGCGCTTGCCGGCGGCGCGCAGACCGTCGAGCCGCTCCCAGACGTCTTCGGCGAAAGGCAGGATCTTCGGCGCCAGCTCTAGCAGCTCGGCCGTCAGCTTGGCCGGATCGATCTGCGGCTGGCCGAGGCCCTGGCGCAGCGCATTGTGATGCGCCAGCAGCGTGTTGACCTTGAGCGGCAGCATGTCCGGCTCAGCGAGGTCGCCGACGCGGATGGCGCGGCGGCCCACCTTGTCTTCGTAGGCAGGTCCGATGCCGCGGCGTGTCGTGCCGACGCGGATGACGCCCGGCGCATCCTCGCGCCAGCCGTCGAGGTCGCGGTGCAGCGGCAGGATCAGCACGGCGTGATTGGCGATCTTGAGGCTGGCCGGCGTGACCGAGAGCCCCTGCGCGTTGACCTTTTTAACTTCCTCGAGGAAATGCCAGGGGTCGATCACGACGCCGTTGCCGATGATCGACAGCTTGCCCTCGCGCACCACGCCCGAGGGCAGCAGCGCCAGCTTGTAGGTCTGGTTGCCGATGACCAGCGTATGGCCGGCATTGTGACCGCCCTGGAAGCGCACCACGACCTCGGCGCGTTCGCTCAACCAATCGACGATCTTGCCTTTGCCTTCGTCGCCCCACTGGGCGCCGATCACTGCCACATTGGCCATTGCCTGTTTCCTTCGGCCGGTTCCCTTCACACACGAAAACGCCTCCCCGGGGCCGGTTCCGGAGAGGCGTGATGTCGGATAGCACTTCCCCTCGCCGCGAGCGAGGCGAAATGCATCCTCAGAGAGGAACGGCCTCGCCGTCGACCAGCGCGTGGCTGCAGCGCAGGCGTTTTGCTTCGGCGCGCGGCTCGGCTGCTGCGACGACAGCGCGCACGACGGCATAGCCCTTCGCCTGCCACGGCGCACAATCGGCCCACGGCGTTCCGAGGCCGACATAGAGGCGCGGTCGCTCGGTCGGCGCCTCGGAGGCGGCCAGCACGGCGTCCATGTAAACGGTAAAACCGGTTGCCGATTCGCTGACGCCATCCTCGGGATAGCCCGCTGAATAACGGCCGCCGCGTGCGAGTTCCTCGCGGCCCTTGAGCGCGAAGACCGAGAAGGAGACGCCGGTCTGGTATTCGAGGCCGCGATATTCGACGGGATCGATGGTGAGCGGCAGGTCGTCCTCGGCGGCGGCGACCAACTTCACGACTTCGGCGAGGCGGGCCGCCTCGGCGGCGGCTGCTTCCGGCAATTCGAGCTTCGCGAGTTGCGCGAGCCCCTTGTCGGCGGGGCCGGCGGCA
Organism: Reyranella sp.; assembly: GCA_021732965.1. Lineage (GTDB taxonomy): Bacteria > Pseudomonadota > Alphaproteobacteria > Reyranellales > Reyranellaceae > Reyranella. The sequence goes on along the minus strand of JAKFVZ010000123.1, from coordinate 8,745 downwards.
CGCAGGAGGCCCGCGAAGAGATCGGCGGCCCTCTTGTCGGCGCCGGCCTTGGCGATACCGCCTTCGTCCTTGCGGTCGAGCGCGCGGCGCAGGCGACTCATGGCCTCCTCGGGCTGGTTCACGCCGCTCGCGACGGCGGCGACCAGCGTGGGCAGGTTGAGGTCGACCGAGAGGTCCGAAACACCGATGGCGCGCAGCGTATCCACCGCCAGCAGGACGGCTTCGGCATCGGCCTCGGCGCTGTCGACGCCGATCAACTCGGTGCCGACCTGGGCGAACTGGCGCTCGGGCTTGAGCGCGCTGCCACGGACGCGGATCACGTTGCCGCCGTAGGAAAGGCGCAGCGGCCGGGGCTCGTGCTTCAGGCGGGTCACGGCGATGCGGGCCACCTGGACCGTCATGTCGGGGCGCACGCCCATCATGCGCTGGGAAACCGGATCCATGAGGCGGAAGGTTTGCTGCGATAGCGCCGCTCCGGGCCCGCCCAGCAGCGATTCCTCGAATTCGACCAGGGGCGGCTTCACCCGCTCGTAGCCGAAAGCGGCGAATCGCTCGATGGCGACGTCGATGGCGCGCGCTTCCCGCGCAGCGTCGGGAGGCAGCAGGTCGGCCAAGCCTGCAGGCAGCAGACCACGGTGGTCGTTGTCGTTTGAGCTCATGGTGGCGCTTGATAGCCCATTGCGCCCCGGAAGGGGAGCGGGACGCGACCGATGCCGGGCGGCTCGTTTTCCCGGCCCGCATGGGTTATTGCTCCCCGGCATGACTTCAGCCCCACGCCCGGCCATTTCCGTCGTGGCGCCCTGCTTCAACGAGCAGGACGCCTTGCCCGAGTTTTTGCGCCGGGTCTGCGCTGTCCTGGACGGGATCGGCGGGACCAGCGAGGTGGTGCTGGTGGACGACGGCTCGCGCGATCGCACATGGGATGTCATGGCCGAAGCGGCCGCTCGCGATCAGCGCATCGTCGCCGTCCGGCTGATGCGAAACCACGGGCACCAGCTCGCCCTGACGGCTGGGCTGTCGGTTTGTCGCGGGGAACGCATCCTGATCATCGACGCCGACCTGCAGGATCCGCCCGAGCTGCTGGCCGACATGATGGAGATGATCGACGGGGGTGCGGACGTGGTCTACGGCCAGCGTCGCCAGCGCGACGGCGAGAGCCTGTTCAAGCGCGCGACGGCGGCGGCCTTCTATCGCCTGATCGGCCGCCTGACCGACGTGCAGATCCCGCCCGACGCCGGCGACTTCCGGCTGATCACGCGGCGCGTCCTCGACCTGTTGCTGGCCATGCCGGAGCGCCACCGCTTCATTCGCGGGATGGTGGCCTGGATCGGCGGCCGGCAGGTGCCGCTGCTCTATGATCGGCATGCGCGCGTGGCCGGCGAGAGCAAGTATCCGCTTTCCAAGATGATCCGTTTCGCCGCCGACGCCATCACGTCGTTCTCGGTGGTGCCGCTGATGGCCTCGATGACCATCGGCTGGGTCATGGCAGGACTGGGTTTCTGCTTCTTCCTTTACTCGATCGTCGGCTGGCTGAACGGGCATACGATGCCGGGCTGGACCTCGTTGATGGCCGCCGTCGGCCTGCTGGGCGGCATGCAGTTCCTGATGCTGGGTGTCATCGGCGCCTATCTCGGCCGGCTCTACGACCAGAGCAAGGGACGGCCGCTGTTCATGATCCGCGACATCGTCGGCGGCCAGAAGTGAGCACGCCCGATCCGCAATCCTGGTCGGGCGAGCCGGCGGAGTTCGACGACTACGCCGCCGAATATCAGGGCGGCCTCGACAACCCGATCAAGCGGATGCTGGGCAGTTCGCCGGACCAGTTCATCGCCGTGAAGGCGCGCTGGCTGCTGCGCCGCGAGCCGGGCCTGCGGACCGGCGGGCTATCCGTCCTCGACTATGGCTGCGGTGTCGGCAGCCTGATGCGTGTGCTGATCGGGCACGGCGCGAAGGGCTCTTTCACCGGCTGCGACATCTCGACGGGCATGCTGCGCCAGGTCGAGAAGCGCTGGCCGCGCGAGCTTGGCTCGCCGCCGGCGCTGGCGCAGCAGCAGGGCGCCAGCACGCCCTTCGCCGATGGGCAGTTCGACATCGCCATGATCAGCGCCGTGCTTCATCACGTGCCGATCGAGGACAGGCCGGCGGTATATGCCGAGCTGGGCCGGGTCCTGAAACCGGGCGGGCGGCTCTACGTCTTCGAGCACAATCCGCGAAATCCCCTGGTGCGGCACGTGATCGCCCGCACGCCGATCGACCAGAACGCCATCCTGCTCGACGCCAGCGAGGTCCGGCATGGGCTGCTGGACGCGGCCCGCTACGAACTCGACACCGACTACCTCATGTTCATGCCGCCGGGCCTTGCCTTCCTGCGGGGCGTCGATCGCCTGCTGACATGGCTGCCGATGGGCGCGCAATATGCCGTCGCGGCCCGCAAGGCGGCCTGAGGAGGGATGGATGGATCGCCAGGTTTTCGAGGCTGAACTCAAGCGTGAAGGCTACGACGAGATTCTCGCCGGCAATACGCCGGGTCCGAAGCACAATGCCGAGCACAGCCATCCCTACGACGTGAAGGCGATGGTGATCGACGGCGCGATCACGCTGGCCTGGGAAGGCAAGACGCAGACCTTCCGCCCCGGCGAGGTCTTCACGATGGCACGCGGCTGCCCGCATACCGAGACGTTCGGTCCCGAAGGCGCCGCGACCCTGGTCGGCCGCAAGCACTAGGTCCTTCCGATTCAAGTTCATCCGCACACCCTCATCATGAGGAGCCGCGCTTTGCGCGGCGTCTCGAAGGATGAACCCCGGACGTGGTGCGCGTGCCCACCCTTCGAGACGCGGTCCTGCGGACCGCTCCTCCGGGTGAGGTTATCGTTTGAAAGCGGCGTAATTCTTTCTCGATCGGAAAGCTTCGAGTGACGAAGGCGGCGCCAGCCTGGCAGCTTCTGCTTGCCTTCGCGCTGTGCCTGCTCGTGCTGTGCGGCCTGATCGGGTGGTTGGAGAACGTCCACATCATCAGCGCCAACGGCATGTACAAGAGCATCCAGGCCGAGCCCTGGATCGCCGATCCCTCGACCGCGCGTCTCGACCAGTCGAACTATCTCTTCTTCCCGCTCTATGGCGTGAGCGCACGGCTGCTCGACTCGCTCGGCATCCTGCGCGGCGTGGCGTGGAAGCAGTTCGCCTATCTCAATGCCTTCTGGGCCAGCATCGGCACGGTCATCGTCTATGCCTTCGTCCATCGCCTGACCGGCAGCGCGCGCGTCGCCGCGCTCACGTCGGTATTCCATCTCGGATGCGGCTTCGTCCTGCTGCTGTCGGTGATCAGCGAGGACATCATGCCGGGCTACGTGTTCGTCCTCGGCTCGATGGCGCTGGCCGGACTCTGGTTCGACCGGCCGACCTGGCAGCGCATCGCGATCGTCGGTGCGGTCTTTACCCTGGGCTGGCTGATCGAATGGCGTCTGCTGTTCCCGACCTTGCCGGCCTTCGTGCTGGCCCTGCTGATTGCACCGGGACCGCTGAGGAAGCGCGTCGGCCACGTGCTCGTGCTGCTGGTCTCGGTCCTGGCGGTGTCGGGTATCGTCCAGCTTCTCTGGGAGGGCCACAACGGCGCGATCGGGCTGCATGACATTCTCTGGACCGGCAAGGGCGTGGCCACGGGCTGGGCCGGCATCACGTGGGACAAGGCGTGGATGATGCTGTCGGGTGTCGGCAACTACCTGCTGCTGGTCGGAGGTTACGTCGATCCGAAGTCGGCGAAGGAAGCGGCGGGGCCGCTCGCGATCTCGGTTCTGCTCCAGGTCGCGATCTTCATCGCGAGCGTTGTGTTGCTCTGGCCGCGCCGTGACGAGCCGCGGTTGCGCGCGGTCGCCATTGTGTTCCTGGGCACGTTGGGGGCGGGGCAGGTGCTGAACTTCTACTCGCAGCCGCAGGACCCGCAGATGCAGATCAACGTCATGCCATGGCTCGCCGTGGCGTGGGCGCTCGTGCTCGCCAGCCTGCTGCCGGCACGGCGCGGCCTGGCGATCGGATTGGCGGTCCTGTCCTTCGCACCGTTCGCCTGGAATGTTTCGGCGCTCGCCAAATGGCGCGGCGACGATACGCGCTGGCTGGCGGCGACGGCGGCGCTGGAGAAGCGCTTTCCGCCGGACTCCAGCGTGTTTCTCTATTTCGGCTACGAGCCGATCACGACCTGGAAGTATGCGCTGTGGAGCCGGACCTGGGATTGGGACAATCGAGTCGCGATTCTTCCGGCGCCCTCGGCCGATCCGAAGTTCAAGTGGATCGCCGTGAATGCCGGTGCCATTCGCCATCCCGGCTGGACGGCCGCCGAACACGCCGCGGCGATCAGGCGCGACATCAATCTGGCGCTCGATCGCGGCTATCGCGTGGTCGTTTCCGAGATGTGGTCGTGGTCGCCCGACGTGCTGGCGGCCTTCCTCGGGACGGTTGCTGCGTCGGGACGCGCCGATGCGATCTACCGGATGCTGCACGACGATTTCCGCGCGACCGAGGCGTTCAGCGATCCGGTCGCCGGAACCTACTACGAGCTGCAGCGTCGCTGAATCGAAGCGCGACAATCTCTCCACATTGACGCGACACCCATCGGCCCGTATATCGGCCGCGGGCCACGCTCCCCCACCGGAGTGCATTTCTTCTGTAAGGGAGAATGACAATGACGAAGCCGTCCATGCGTCCCGCGCGTCCCGATTTTTCCTCGGGCCCCTGCGCCAAGCGTCCGGGTTGGACACCGGAAGTTCTCAAAGATGCCGCCGTCGGGCGGTCCCACAGGTCGAAGCTCGGCAAGAAGAAGATTGTCGAAGCGGTCGATCGCACGCGCGCGATCCTGGGCATCCCGGCCGACCATCGCATCGCCATCGTTCCCGCGTCCGACACCGGCGCGGTCGAGATGGCGCTGTGGTCGCTGCTCGGCGCCCGCCCGGTCGACATGCTGACCTGGGAAAGCTTCGGCGAGGGCTGGGTCACCGACGTGGTGAAGCAGCTCAAGCTGAAGGACACCCGCACGCTGAAGGCGCCCTACGGCCAGATCGCCGACCTGAAGGCGGTCGACTGGACGCACGACGTCGTCTTCACCTGGAACGGTACGACCTCCGGCGCGAAGGTACCCAACGGCGACTGGATTTCCGACAGCCGCGAAGGCCTCGCGATCTGCGACGCGACCTCGGCCGTATTCGCGATGGACCTGCCGTGGGCCAAGCTCGATGTCGTGACCTGGTCCTGGCAGAAGGTCATGGGCGGCGAGGGCGCGCACGGCATGCTCGTTCTGTCGCCGCGCGCCATCCAGCGGCTCGAAAGCTACACCCCGCCCTGGCCGATGCCGAAGATCTTCCGCCTGACCTCGGGCGGCAAGTTCTCCGAGGCCATCTTCAAGGGCGACACGATCAACACGCCGTCGCTGCTCTGCATCGAGGACGCGATCGACGGCCTGAAGTGGGGCGAGAGCGTCGGTGGGCTGAAGGGCCTGATGGCGCGTTCCGAGGGCAATCTCGGCGTGCTGGAAAAGTTCGTCGAGACGCGGCCGTGGGCAGCCTTCCTGGCGACCGACAAGGCAGTCCGTTCCAACACCTCGGTGTGCCTCGTGATCGAGGCGCCGTGGTTCACGGCGCTGCCGGCCGACAAGCAGGCGGCTGCTGCCAAGAAGATGGGCGATCTGCTCGAGACGGAGAAGGCGGGCTACGACCTCGGCTCCTACCGCGACGCCCCGCCGGGCCTGCGCATCTGGTGCGGCGCGACGGTCGAGAAGGCCGATCTCGAAGCGCTGCTGCCCTGGCTCGACTGGGCCTACGCCGAGATCGAGCGCGATTTCTCGTAGCTGGGAGCGCGCCACTCCAGTGGCGCTCATCGATCTTGATTGCGCCACTGGAGTGGCGCGCTCCCCTGACTTGAGGAGTATTGATAATGGCCAAGCCCAAGGTTCTCATTTCCGACGAATTGTCACCGCGCGCCGTCGAGATATTCTCGGAGCGCGGTTGCGACGTCGATTTCAAGCCGGGCCTGAAGCCCGCCGAACTGCGCGCGATCATCGGCAACTATGAAGGCCTGGCGATCCGCTCGGCGACCAAGGTGACCGCCGAGGTGCTGGCCGAGGCCAAGAAGCTGAAGGTCGTGGGCCGCGCCGGCATCGGCGTCGACAATGTCGACATCAAGGCTTCGACCGCGAACGGCGTCGTCGTCATGAACACGCCGTTCGGCAATGCGATCACCACCGCCGAGCACGCCATCGCGCTGATGTTCGCCGTCGCCCGCCAGGTGCCGGAGGCCAACGCCAGCACGCAGGCCGGCAAGTGGGAGAAGAACAAGTTCATGGGCACCGAGCTCAGCTTCAAGACGCTGGGCCTGATCGGATGCGGCAACATCGGCTCGATCGTCGCGGAGCGTGCGATCGGCCTCAAGATGCGCGTCGTGGCCTATGACCCGTTCCTGAGCGACCAGCGCGCCACCGAGCTTGGCGTCGAAAAGGCGACGCTGGAGCAGGTGCTGGCGCGCGCCGACTTCATCACGGTGCACACGCCGCTCACCGAGCAGACCAAGAACATCCTGTCGCGCGCCAACCTGATGAAGACCAAGAAGGGCGTGCGCATCGTCAACTGTGCGCGCGGCGGGCTGGTCGACGAGCTGGCGGTGCGCGACCTGCTGGTTTCGGGCCACATCGCAGGCGCGGGCTTCGACGTGTTCGTCGAGGAGCCGGCCAAGGAGAACGTGCTGTTCGGCGCGCCGAACCTCGTCTGCACGCCGCATCTCGGCGCGTCGACGGTGGAAGCGCAGGAGAACGTGGCGCTGCAGGTTGCCGAGCAGATGGCCGACTACCTGCTGACCGGCGCCGTCACCAATTCGCTGAACATGCCGAACGTCTCGGCCGAGGATGCCCCGAAGCTGGCGCCGTTCCTCGACCTCGCCGAGAAGCTGGGCTCGTTCGCGGGCCAGCTCACGGACACCGACATCAAGGCCGTCTCGATCGAGTACGAAGGCCAGGTGGCGAAGCTCAACGTGAAGCCGCTGACCCAGGTCGCGCTGATGGGCGTGCTGCGCCCGCAGCTCACGTCGGTCAACATGGTCAACGCGCCGGTGATCGCCCGCGAGCGCGGCATCGAGGTGGCCGAGGTCAAGCACGAGCGCGAGACCGACTACAATTCGATGATCCGCCTCTCGGTCACGACCGAGAAGTACACGCGCTCGGTGACGGGCACGCTGTTCGGCGGCAAGCATCCGCGCATTGTCGAGATCAAGGGTATCGAGATCGACGCCGAGTTCGCGCCGCACATGCTCTACATCACCAACGACGACAAGCCGGGTTTCATCGGCCGCCTCGGCACGCTGCTGGGCGAGGGCAAGGTCAACATCGCGACCTTCCATCTCGGCCGCGACAAGCCGGGCGGATCGGCGATCGCGCTGGTCCAGGTCGACCAGCCGATCTCGGCCGAGCTGATGGGCAAGATCAGCGGCATCGAGGGCGTGATGCAGGCCAAGGCACTGGGCTTCTAGCCCACGCATGTCATCGGCGCGCAGCAGGGCCTATCGCACCGTCGCGGGCTTTGTCGTCGCGCCGATGATGCCGGCGCTGATCCTCGCCGCCGTGGTGCTCGCCGCCGGCGGCGATTCGCAGACGCTGGGGTATGCGGCCTTCGCCGGCTACGTCTCCTATCCGTTCGCCCTGCTGGTCGGCCTGCCGTCGTTCCTGGTCATGCGCCGCAAGCGCTGGGACGGCTGGCGTGCCTATGCGGTAGCGGGCCTCGTCCTCGGACTCGTTTTCCTGGCGCTGTTTGCCGCGCTGGTGGCCTTCGACGGCGAGAAGGCCGAATCCGCGTGGCTGGCCCTGCTGGCCAATCTCGCCTTCCTGCTGCCTTTCGTGCTGGCCTGTGCGCTCGCCGCGTCGATGGTATTCTGGCTGGTGGTCCGACCGGATCTTCGTTGACCCCGGGTTCGTGCCTTCGGCGATCTCATCCGGGCATGAGAAGATGTCCATCGTGGGTCGGCCGACGGCGGCGCTAACGTTCGCTCCCTGAATTGGCGAGGTGTTGCATGGCGCGGGTCAGCGAGATCGAGGAAGACGGTGGCGATCCTATCCTGAAGGCCGCCTTCGATCGTCAGCGCGAGATGTTCGGCGGCCTGCTCAATCCGACCAAGGTGATGGAGCATTGCCCGCCGATCCTGCGCGCCGCGGGCATGCTCGGCCAGTCGATCGAGCAGTCGGGCCTTCTCCCAAAGGGGCTGCCGGCGCTGCTCTATGTGCGCGTCGCGACGATCAACGGCTGCCCGTTTTGAATTGATATCAATTCCAGCCGTGTGCTGGAAACGACGGACGGCGGGATGGAGAAGCTGGCGGAGGTCACGACGTGGCGCGACAGCACGCTCTTCAGCGAGGCCGAGCGGCTGGCGCTCGAATATGCCGAGCGGATCACCTACACCGACCGCAAGGTCGACGACGCACTCGTCGACCAGCTCAAGCGGCACTACACCGAGGCCCAGATCGTCGAGCTGACGGCGGCCATCGCGATGGAAAACTTCCGTTCCAAGTTCAATCCCGCGCTCGGCATCGAGGCGCAGGGCTTCTGCATGGTGCCGAAACGGGATTAGACTTCCGACAACAAGGAAGAAGCTGGTGGAAACGATGACCGAGACCGTCCGCTACATCGATCGCACGAGAGCCTATTCCCGGGCCCTCGGTTATCCGTCGGACTATGTCTGGGCGCGCTTCGACGAAGTGCCGTTCGCGCGGCTCTCCCA
>JAKFVZ010000357.1 GCA_021732965.1 Reyranella sp. | reverse complement strand
AGTCGATTGTAGAAGCGCCAGTCGTCGCCGAAATAGATGCCCGAGTACCCGGTCTCGAGCGAACCTGTCAGCACCACGCCTCCGACGCCGTTGACGTCGTAGGTCCCCATGGAGCGGTTGATCAGCGACCAGTCAACGGTCAGCGTGTCGGTGTCGCTTCCCATGGCGACTGAATCGCGGCCGCCGGTGACGGTGACGGCGTCGTTGCCGGCATTGGTCTCGATCTGGTCGTCATGACCGTGCGTACTGGTATTGGAGGTGACCGTCGCGAGGGTCAGGATCGTGTCGGCGGCGGCACCGGTCTTGAGCGACAACATGTCGATGCCGCGCACCGTGGCGCCACCCAGGTAGGTGAGCTGCACGCCCGTCTGGTTGAGATCGATGGCGATGGCCTGCGAAGCCGTCGCGAACGACTTGTCGGCTTCCCAGCGATCGCTTCCTGCCCCGCCGTCGACGATGTCGACGCCTTTGCCGGTGATCAGATGGTCGTTGCCGCCGGCGCTGGACACGATGTCGTCGCCATCGCCGGTGCGGATGCCGTCGTCGCGATCGGCGCTCTTGATGTCGAAGCGCTCGATGCCGCTGAAATCGACCCGATTGTAGAAGCGCCAGTCGTCGCCGAAATAGATGCCCGAATAACCCGTCTCCAGCGAACCCGTCAGTGGCACGCCGCCGGTGCCGTTGACGTCGTAAGTCCCCATGGAGCGGTCGATCTGCGACCAGTCGACGATCAGCAGGTCGTCGCCCGCGCCGGCACTCAGCGTGTCGCGGCCGCCGATGGTCTTCAGCACGTCGTCGAGCGCTCCACCGGCCAGCGTGTCGTTGGCGGTGCCGCCGGTCAGTTCGAACCGTTCGACGTTGGTAAACGTCGTCGTGTAGTAGTAGTTGGTGGTGACGTATTGGCCGCCAGTGAAGACGGTCACCGAGTGCGAGAAGCTCCGGTAGGTGTCGTCCTCGCCGACATTGCGATAGATGTCCCGCTGCGAAGCCGACCAGTCCATGATCAGCGTGTCGCGGCTCCCCGCCCCACCGTCGAAGGTCGCGCCGTAGGACGTCGCGAAATCCACCGCCAGCGTGTCGTTGCCGCCGAAACCCGCGAAAGAAGTGTGCGTGCGGCTGTAATAGGGATCGTCCACCGGGTTGACGATCGTGCCACGGACGTCGAGGAAGTCGTCGCCGTCGCCAGCCTCCAGGTTGAGCGCCTCGATCGAGATCAGCTGGGTACCGTTGCCGAGCGTGACACTGCCCGAGCCCATCGTGTCGACGAGTCGGATCGTGTTGTTGCCGCCACTCAGCTTGAGCGTCGCACGGTCGAAGCCGTCGCCGCCGTTCAGGACATCGATGCCGCCGCCGCCGACCAGCACGTCGTCGCCGCCGTTGCCGATCAGGAGGTCGTTGAGGTCGCCGCCCCGCAGCGTGTCGCCGGCGGTGCCGCCGGTCAGTTCGAAGCGCTCGACTTCCTTGAAATAGAGATACTGAGCAGCGTCCCCGATGATGGCGGGGGTGCGCTCGTAGCTCTCGCTCATGCCGATTTCGGACGAATTGCTGACGTTCAGCCCGTGGTAGATGATCGCGGTCGTCGCTGCGTGCCAGTCCATCACCAGGGTGTCGACGCCGGAACCGCCGTCGTAGTGATCGTTGCCGCCGATGTCGCTGAAGGTCGCGCGGTCGTTGCCGCCATGGCCGAACACCACGTCGGAACCGGTCCCCGGACCGAAAGTGTCGTCGCCGTCGCTACTCGGATCCCGGTCTTCGGCCTTGGGCTCGCCGGGATCGACGCGGTACATGCGGACATTGTCCAGCAGGGTGCCGTCGCCGTCGGCGCCGCCGATTTCGACGAAGGTGAGCCGGTTCTTGTCGGTGCTCGTGCCTGCTCCGCCGGTCACATCGATGTAATAGGTGACATAGGCCGCCGTCGGATCGACATAGCCCTGATGGGTTTCGAACCAGTTGAGCTTGGTGCCCCCCCAATACACTTCGAGTCGCGCGGCCGTCGCCGCGTCGAGTTTCCGGGCCTCGAAGGCGATGCGGTAAGAAACACCGTCTTCCGCCCGATCGACCTTCTGCGTGATGCTGACGTTGGTGCCGCCGGTCTTGCCTTCGAGGTCGATGCCGTACTTGCCCTCGAACGGCGCCGCACCGACCACCGACGAAGTGAACAGTTCACGCCCTGGGCCGGAAAGCAGCGTCCACCCTTCGAGTTCGGGCAGATACTGCGAATAGCCATTGCCGTCGATGTTCGGCGGTGCGACGACCTCGAAGCCGCCGTTTATGATCAGGTTGGTATCCGCGCCATAGAGCTTGTCGTTGCCCTCGTTGCCGACGATCACGTCATTGCCGAGGCCGCCACGAATGACATCGTTCTCGGCGCTGCCGAAAAGCGTGTCGTCGCCCTTGAGGCCCTCGAGCTTGCTGCCGCCGAGGCCGCTGGCGGCGACCAGCCGGTCGTCGAAATTGCTGCCGATCAGGTTCTCGATCGAGGTGAAGCTGTCGCCCTCGGCGTGGCCACCGGACGGCTCGTGCGTGTCCTGGCGACCGAGATCGATGTTAACGCCCGCATCCGAGCGCACGAAGGTCACGGTATCGGAACCCGCCCCGCCGTCGAAGGAGTCCGCACCGGCGCCGCCGTCGAACACGTTGTCGTGCTCGTTGCCGACCAGCGTATCGTCGCCGTCGCCGGTAATGGCCGTCTCGATGACCGTACCGAAGGCGATGCCGATATTGTTGGTGAGACCGCCGGCGCTGCTGAAGCCGCCATCATCCAGGTCGACATCCGCATCGTCCGCGAAGCCCGAGAGGTCGAGTGTGTTGCCCGTGCCCTCGTCGTAGATCGTGATGACCGGATTGGTATTGATCGTGAAGTCGAAGAACTTGGCGATCGAGCCGGTAATGTTGGTGTTGAAACCGAACACGTCGCCGCCGTCGAACGGCGACGACTCGGCCGCGCCGTAGAGCCTCTGGATGGCGAGAATGTCGATCGGCATCCAGGTGGAGCCGGTCTCGATGGTCGAGCCGTCGTCGGCGACCCAGCGCGTGTCCTTGTAGTCGTAGCTCGCGCGGTAGAGGGCCGTGGAGCGCTCGTTCCAGCCGATGTAGGACATCGACGTCCACATGCGCTCGTCGTAGGCGCTGAACTGCTGGGTCGATTCGTCTGCCGCGCCGTTGTAGGCGCCGCCATGGCCGAGGCCGAGCACGTGGCCCACCTCATGCAGGATGGTGTTCAACCCATAGCCGTTGAACGTGGTGAACGAGCCGCTGAGATCGAAGCCGCCCTTGCTCGTCTCCATGTTGACGATCCACTGGCCGCTGTTCTGGCCCAGCGTGGCGCCGCTGCCCTGGGTGTGCGGTCCCCCGGCGTTCGCGCCGCTGCCTGTCGCTCCGCGTACCAGCTTGACGTCGGCATTGCTCCCGCCCAGCGAGAAGGTGACGTCTGCCACGGCCTCCCACATGTCCATCGCGGTGATGAAGGTCTGCTTCTCGGTATCGGTGAAAGCCGAGGCGACATCGAACGTGTAGGTGATCGACGCGCCGGTGCCGGCGGTCGGCGTCCCCCACTTCTGTGCCGTGTCGGAAGTGGACCCCCAGTAGGATGTATTCGAAATCGTACCGTCTGCGTTGACGCCCGTGATGAACGTGACTTCGCGTTCGAAGTCGGAACTGACGGGGACGGCAGCCGAGGACGGGGCGGTCGAAGCACCTCCGGACGAAGCGGCCTCAGGAGGGATGTCGGCTACGGCGAAATTCTCGAAACCCGCCCAACCCCAATGCGAGAGGCCCTTACCGTCACCACAGAAAATACACATCGCCCAAACCCCAAGATTGCAGGCGCATGCCCCTTTCGGGGTAACGCGACCGCCGTTCCTTACAGACGAAACAAGTCAGGGAAGAGCCTTGAACCCCAAGTCCCACACTCTTCCCAAGCAACACCCGAAAATTCCCGACGTAATTCTAAGCCCAAAAAAATCGGTTGTGAATGACCGAGTGTGTGCTCTGCAACCGCGAGATGGAACGCGGGTGTGACCACGAAGGCAGAGGCAGATATCCGTAGCGGTGCTATAAGCCGGCACCCAGAACCTGGCCGCCCTCCATGTCCTCCAAAGAAAACTCCTGGCCGACCGTCACAATCGCTGCCCTCCTCGCCGCGATGGCCATGACGGCCGGCGCTGCCGCCCAGTCCTCGGACGACGACACTGTCCTGCCGCCGGTGCCGAAACCGCGCTTCACCGTGGTCGATGGCGACACGGTGAGGTTCGGCCCGCAGACCGTCCGCCTCTTCGGGATCGACGCACCGGAGCGCAGCCAGACCTGCGACGATGGCCAGTGGCGTGCCGGCCTGCTGGCGCGCAAGGCGCTGGAGGACTTCATTTCCGGCCGCCCCGTCAACTGCCGCCTGGTCGACACCGACAAGAAGACCAACCCGCCAGTGGCGCAGTGCTTTGCGGGCGAAGACGACCTGCAGGAAAAGATGGTCGCCGCCGGCTGGGCGTGGACTCTGCCTGGCACCAAGGAGCGCTACGCCGCCGAGGAGCGCGAGGCCATGGAGCGCAAGCTGGGCGTCCACGGCCATAAATGCGTCTCCCCCGCCGAATGGCGCGCGATGCTGCGCCGCGAAGCCATCCGGCGCGAACAGGGCGGTTGAAGTCCGGATTTGCGATATGGCGGAGGGGGTGGGATTCGAACCCACGGTGGGCGTGAACCCACGCCGGTTTTCAAGACCGGTGCCTTAAACCGCTCGGCCACCCATCCGGTTCGCGCCTTCCCTTACTGACCTTCGCGGCTTCGTGCAACGCAGTGGCACGATGGGGGCAAGCTGTCGGTCGAGAGGAGTGCCGTAGCGAAGTCACCTCCCCATGGGTGAGCGTGAGTCGCATCCGGCGCCGTGGTAGCCTGCCGGCAAAAGCAGAACGGGAGGAAACGACAATGACGAAGACGACCCGCCGCCAGGCGCTCGGGCTCATCGGGATGCTGGCCGCCTCGGGTGCAGGGCCCGCTGCCGCGCAGGGCACGGCGTTTCCCACACGGACCATCCGGCTGGTGGCGCCGCACGCTCCCGGTGGCAACTCCGACACCTTCGCCCGTATCCTGGCGCAGAAGTTCGGCGAGCGGATCGGGCAGCAGGTCGTGGTCGAGAACCGTACCGGCGCCGGCGGCACGGTGGGCAGCGCGCTGGTCTCCAAGAGCGCGCCCGACGGCTACACGCTGGTGATCGCCGACAACGGCACGCACGCCATCGCACCCACGCTCTACGGCAGCAAGCTCTCCTACGATGTCTTCAAGGACTTCACGCCGGTCATGCTGGCCGCCACTTTCCCCACGGTGATCATGATTCATCCCTCTGTGCCGGCGCAGACGCCGAAGGAGTTCGTGGCGCTGGTGAAGAGCCAGCCCGGCAAGCTTACCTACTCCTCGGCGGGAACGGGCAACGGCTCGCACCTGACGATCGAGCTGTTCCGCACGGCCGCGGGCGGGCTCGACATGGTGCACGTGCCCTACAAGGGCGGTGCGCCGGCGGTGCAGTCGCTGCTGTCGGGCGAAGTGCAGATGACGGCAGTCAGCGTCAACACCGCCCTGCCGCACATCCAGTCCGGCAAGGTTCGCGCGCTGGGCGTGGCCTCCTCGAAGCGCTCGCCCGCCCTGCCCGACGTGCCGACCTTCGCAGAAGGTGGAATCGCCTTCGAGGGCGACAGCTGGCTCGCGATCATGGGCCCGCCCGGCATCCCGGCCGACATCGTGGCCAAACTGAACCAGGAGATCACCGCGACGTTGCGCGAGCCGGAGACGCGCGAACGACTGGCGAAGATCGGCCTCGCGGTGGTGGCCTCATCGCCGCAAGGTCTGACCGAGGTGCTGCAGCGCGACGTGCCCAAGTGGGGCAAGGCGGTGAAGGACTCCGGAGCCGTCGCCGACTAGCCGCGGCGACGACCTTCAGAAGGGGCGTATGAAGCGGATCACCGCCCAGATCACCACCACGATCGTCGCGGCGGCCAGCCACGAGCGCTGGCGCTGAACGAGTGCAAGCAGGCCGAAGATCACCACGAGGGCGATGGCGATGAGGTCGGTGGAGGCAATGTACCCGTTGAACAACATGTCGTATCCCCCTTTTGGGTTGGGAGGACGCCGACAATCGCGTCGCTCCGGCTTCCTCAATTATCGGGTAGCCGGATCGCGCACAACGTGCGGCTTCAGTTGACGCCGTAGCGCTTGAACTCCTCGGCGATGTTCGGCTGGATGCCCGACGCGGTCGACATGTCCGAAATACCGGCCGGCCCCTGGCCATTGCGCGTCCGCGCGAGCCCGCGCCCGTAGAGCGCGCGGGCGCGATCCGGATCTGTCCTGAGCGACAGATTGTACTGCGCGATCGCCTTGTCGTACTGCTTCAACTTGAGATTGATCAGCCCGATATTGTCGTGCGCGTAAGGATCGTTCGGCACAAGCTTCAGCACCTCGTTGCAGTCGGCGAGCGCCCCCTCGAGATTGGAGCCCATCACGGCCCGAGTGAGGCAGCGGTTGTTCAGCGCGGGCGACATCTTCGGATCGAGCCTCAGGGCTTCGTCGTAGTCCGCGACGGCTTTGGCATAATCGCTCTTGTTGAAGTAGGCGATGCCGCGGTTGAGGTACAGGTTGGCATCGCGAGGGCGCAACCGGATCGCCTGGTCGAGGTCCTCGATCGCGTTCTCGTACTCGCCCAGGTTACTGTAGAGATTGGCACGGCTGGCATAGATGCGCGGGTTCTTCTGGTCGGTCTTGACAGCCTGCGTGTAGTCCTCGATTGCGCGGCCGGCATCGCCGCGGAACGCCATGACCTGCGCGCGGTAGTAAAGCGCCGTCGGATTGCCCGGTGACAGGCGCAGCGCATCGTCGATGTCGGCCAGCGCCCGCGGAAAATCCTTCTTCAGTCCGTAGGCGAAGCCGCGCTGGATCAGGGCGTTGATGTCGTCGGGGCTGATTTTCAGGGCGGCGTCGAAGTCGATGATCGCCTCGTCGACCTTGTCCTTGAAAATTTTCGACATGCCGCGGTTGATGTAGGCCAGCGGTTCCTTCGGGTCGATCTCGATCGACGCCGTGTAGTCGGCGATCGCCTTGTCGTAGTTGTCGATGCGGTGATAGGCGGCGCCACGCTCGAAGTATGCGAAAGCCATGCCCGGCGCGAGTTCGATGGCGCGGTCGAGGTCGGCCACCGCCTGTTACGTCTTGTCCATCTTGAGGTAGGTGGCACCGCGGCCGAGATAGGCGCGCGGCTCCTTGTCGTTGATCTCGAGCGCAGCCTCGAAATCCTTCACGGCCGCCTCGTATTCCTGTTTGTCCACCATCGCCATGCCGCGCTGGTAGTAGGCATTGGCGACCTGGTCGGCGGTCTGCGCCGCCGCCGGATCCTTCTTCCCGTCCTTGTCCTTCTGCGTGAGCTTCAGGATATCGGACGTCTGCAGTCCGAGGCGAACGGCCTCCGTGAAGTCGCTGATGGCGCGGTCCGGATCGTTGCGCTGCCGCCACGTGACGCCGCGGTTGATCAGCGCGTTCACTTCCTTCGGATTGAGCTTCAGGGCCAGATCGAAGTCGGCGACCGCCTCCTCGAACTTGCCCTTCTTCGTGTAGTAGACGATCCCGCGATTGACGAGCGGGCTCGGGTCCTTGGGGGTGAGTTCGTGGGCCGCCGTGTAGTCGGCGAGCGCGTTCTCGGAATCGCCGATGCGATGATAGGCAATGCCACGCTGCATGTGCGCGAAGGCCTGGCCGGGCGCCAGCCTGATGCTTTCCGTGAAGTCGGCGATCGCCTGCTTCAGGTCGTTCTTGTACATGTACGACGCGCCACGGCCGACCCAGGGCGAGCCGTCGCGCGGATTGAGGCGGATCGACTCGGAGAAATCGGCGATTGCCTTGTCGTAGTCGTTCTTGTCGTACCAGGCGAGGCCGCGCTGGAAATGGACGAAGGCGGCCTGCAGCGCGATGCGGTTGGCCTCCTGCTGCGGCGACTTGGCGAGCTGGCTGGTGACCGAGTCGGGCACGATCGTGAGCGATACCGGCTGGATCTTCTCCGGCAGGATCTTGATGGCCGTGGTGAAGTCCGCGATGGCCTGGTTAACGTCGCCCTTCTTGCGATAGACGATGCCGCGGTTGGTCCAGGCGCTGATTTCCTTGTTGTTGATCTTGAGTGCCGCGTTGAAGTCGGCGATCGCGCCCTCGTTGTTGTCCTTGCGCGTGTAGAGCACGACGCCGCGGTTGATCAGCGGAAGCGTATCGCGCGGCGCGAGCCGTATGGCATCGCTGTAGTCGATGATCGCACGGTCGGCCTCGCCGATCGTCTGATGCACGACGCCGCGCTGGATGTAGAGATGCGCGTTGAGCGGCTGCGCCATGACGGCGTCGTTGTACATGCGCACGGCCGTGCGGAAGTCGGACTTGGAGCGCTTGTCGCTGTCCGGCCCCTTCCACGACATGCCGCGATGGAGATAGGCGAGCGCGAGCGCGCCGCCCGACGCCAGACCATTGTCGATCACGTCTGTGCAGGCCTCGATCTTGCCCTCCGCGCTGGCGCCGGTCATGCCGTAGCAGACATCCATTTCCGAGGGCTCGCCCGGCTTCCTGGCCTTCCTCGCCGCGGTCTGCTGCGCCGGCTGGGCGGCCTGCCCCTGCGGCTTGGCGGGCCCGGCTTGCGCGGGCGCGGGCTGCGCCTGGCCTGCCGGCGCAGGCTGGCTTGCAGGCCGCTGCTGCGCCGCCAGCGGTGTCGCGGCCACGGAACACAGTGCTCCCAAGGCAACGCCGCGGGCGACCCAGCGCGCTGCGACCCAACGCTCAAAACCCCACATGACCATTCCTCTTGCCGGTGCGCCATGGCCCCCAAAGCCATTTTGCACCTGATCGGCGAATGTACCCAATGGACGCGACTTTTCAGATATTTGGAAGGCAGTGGCAAGGCCGGCCATGCCCAAAACCGGACACAATCCCGGGACTTTATCAAGGCATTCGGGGCTCCCCCATCGACGGCAGGTCCGGTTTTTGGCACGCTCCCTGCCGTCAAAGGGAGGAAACAAAAATGACAATCGCCAAGCGTCTGATCGGGCGCCGCACGGTCGTGGGCGGAATCGCCGCGGCAACCCTCGCCGCTCCGGCCATCGTGAATGCCCAGGGCACCTATCCAAACAAGACCATCCGCTACATCAACCCATACCCCGCTGGCGGCGCGACCGACACGCTGTCGCGCATGTTCTGCGCCAAGATGACCGAACTGAGCGGCCAGCAGTGGATCGTCGAGAACAAGGGCGGCTCCGGCGGCAATGTTGGAGTGGACGCACTCGCGCAGTCGCCGCCCGACGGCTACACGCTGGGCCTCGGCGGTATTGCCACTCATGCCATCTCGCCGACGCTCTATGCGAAGCTGCCGTTCAACGCCCGGACCGACTTCACGTTCATCTCGACGATGTGGCAGTTGCCCAACATGCTGGTGGTCAATCTCGATGTGCCGGCCAAGACCGTCCCCGAGTTGATCGAGCTCCTGCGCAAGAATCCCGGCAAATATTCCTACGGCTCGGCCGGATCGGGCACGACGCTGCATCTGTCGGGCGAGCTGTTCAAGCTCATGGCCAAGGTCGACATCATCCATGTCCCCTACCGCGGGGGCGGACCCGCGATGCAGGACCTGCTGGCCGGCCAGATCCACATGATCTTCGACAACATCCCCGGCGCGCTGGCCCAATCCCGTCCCGGCAAGGTAAGGGCGCTGGGGGTAACCTCCGCCCAGCGAAGCCCGGTCGTGCCGGACGTGCCCGCCATCGCCGAGACCCTGCCGGGCTTCGACATCAACTCGTGGACCACGCTCACGGGCCCCGCGAAGCTGCCGCCCGAGATCGTCGCCCGACTGTCGGAGCTGTCGAAGAAGGCACTGGAGAGCGAAGACCTCAAGGCCAAGTTCTTCGACCAGGCCGCCGTCGCGATCTGGCGCAGCCCCGCCGACACCCTGGCCTACCGCGATTCCGAAGAAGCCCGTCTCGCGCCGATCATCAAGGCCTCTGGCGCGCGCGTGGAGTAGCGCGAACCCGGCCTGGCGCGTGTAGACTGAGGGCATGCAAACCCTCACCACCGCCCAAACCGTCGTGTCGATGCTGGAAGTGAACGGCATCGACACCCTCTTCTGCCTTCCCGGCGTCCAGAACGACCCGTTCTTCGACGCCCTCTACGATCGCACCAACGCGATCCGGCCGATCCACGCCCGCCACGAGCAGGCCTGCGCCTACATGGCGCTGGGCTATGCGATGGCCGCCGGCAAGCCCTCGGCATACGTCGTCGTGCCCGGGCCGGGCTTTCTCAACACGACGGCGGCGCTGTCGACTGCCTATGCGGTCAATGCGCCGGTGCTGGCGCTCACGGGCCAGATCCAGCAGTCGATGATCGGCCGCAACGTCGGCTTGTTGCACGAACTGCCCGACCAGCTGGCGATCATGCGCGGCCTGACCAAGTGGGCCGACCGCATCCCCTCGCCCAGCGCCGCGCCGGGACTCGTGAACGAGGCCTTCCGCCGCCTGCTCTCGGGGCGCCAGCGTCCCGTCGCACTCGAATGCGCGATGGACACCTGGGCGCGTCGTGCGCCAGTCGAGCTGATCGGCACGGCCGCGCTGGCCGACCCCTGCCCGGTCGACGAGGACGCGGTCGAGCGCGCCGCCAGGCTGCTGGGCGGTGCCCAGCGCCCGATGATTGTCGTGGGCGGGGGCGCTCAAGGTGCCGGCGAATTCGTCCAGCGCATCGCCGAGCTGCTCGACGCGCCGGTGATGACCGGCCGCATGGGCCAGGGCGTGATCGATGGCCGCCATCGCCTCTCGGTCACCTCGCCGGCCGGCTACCAGTTCTGGGGCGAGGCCGACGTCGTGCTGGCGGTCGGCACGCGCCTGCAGCCGCAGCAGCAGAACTGGGGCATCGACGACACGCTGAAGATCATCCGCATCGACGCCGACAGCGAGGAACTCGACCGCCAGCGCAAGCCGGAGATCGGAATCGTGGGCGACGCCACAGCGACGCTGAGGGTGCTGGCCGATCGCTTGGCCAGGCACAATATGAAGCGCAACGGCCGGGCCGAGCAGGTTGCCGAGATCAAGGCGGCGTCCACGAAGAAGATCCGCGACCTGCTGGCGCCGCAGATCGCCTACCTCGAAGCCATGCGAAAAGCCCTGCCCGAGGACGGCATCCTGGTCGATGAGCTGACGCAGATGGGCTATGCCGCCCGCTTCGCCTGGCCGACCTACAGGCCGCGCACCTTCCTGTCGCCGGGCTACCAGGGCACGCTGGGCTGGGGCTACGCGACCTCGCTCGGCGCCAAGATCGCCAAGCCCGACAGTGCCGTGCTGTCGATCAGCGGCGACGGCGGATTCATGTTCACCGCGATGGAAATGGCGACGGCCGCCCAGCACGGGATCGGCGTCGTGGCCGTGGTGTTCAGCGACGGTGCCTTCGGCAACGTGAAACGCATCCAGCAGCAGTAGTTCAACAACCGAACCATCGCAACGGACCTGCGCAATCCGGACTTCGTGAAGATGGCCGAGAGCTTTGGAATCGATGCGCTGCGTGTCGGATCGCCCGACGAACTGGGCGCGGCGATCTCGCGCGG
>JAKFVZ010000473.1 GCA_021732965.1 Reyranella sp. | reverse complement strand
GGTATACGGCGAGGATCAGCGCCAGCGCATGCTCGGCCACGGCACGGGCATTGACGCCGGCGGCGCTCGCCAGGCGGATGCCCTTGGCGCCCAGCAGCTCCCTGGAATACTGGTCCATGCCCGAGCTGATCGACTGGATGAACTGCAGCCTGGTGGCATGGGGGATGATGTCGTTCTTCCACATGCCGGAAACCGACACGACATCGGCCTCGCCGACCCTCTGCACGAATTCGTCGTAGCTGCGCACCTGGAAGCTGTTGATGCCGGTATTCCGGGCATCGAACCGGGCCTTCATCTGGTATGCCGCATGCGCGAAGCAGATTGTCAGCTTATCTCTCGTCGGAAACATGGAACTCCCCCTGCACAAGGTGCCACACTAGCCTGAACGACCACCAAGGGGGAACAAGATGAGCCGCAATCCACTCCGAGAAGCTCTGAACGCGGGCAAGCCGACCGTCGGCACGCACATCCTGTCGGCCTGGCCGACGCTGGTGGAGCTGATCGGCCATTCGAAGCAGTACGACTATGTGGAGTTCACGGCCGAATACGCGCCCTTCACCATGCACGACCTCGACAATCTCGGCCGCTCCTTCGAGCTGATGGGCATGTCGGGCATGATCAAGATCGAGCAGACGCAGTACACGCACCAGGCCATGCGGGCGATCGGCTCGGGCTTCCAGAGCGTGCTGTTCGCCGACATCCGTTCGGTGGAGGACGCAAAGGCCGCCGTCGATGCGGTGCGCGCCGAGACGACGATGGCCGAGGGCGCGCGCGGCCGCGGACGACTGGGCGTCGGCATGCGTCGCGACGTCGGCACGGTCCGCACCGGCGGCTCGCCCGCCTATGTCGACGCGCTGAATGAGGTCGTTATCGCCATCATGGTCGAGAAGAAGTCCTGCGTGGACGATCTCGATGCCGTCCTCTCGGTGCCCGGCCTCGACATGGTGCAGTTCGGTGCGTCCGACTATTCGATGAGCATCGGCCTGACCGGACAGGCCAACCACCCCGACGTGGTGGCGGCCGAGAAGAAGACGATCGAGATGGCGCTGAAGAAGGGCCTGCACCCGCGCGTCGAGCTGCGCGACCCCAGCCAGGCCAAGAAGTATCTCGACATGGGCGTGAAGCACTTCTGCATCGGCTGGGACGTCCGCATCCTCGCCGACTGGTGGGACACCAAGGGTGCCGAGATGCGCGGCCTGCTGGGTGGCGGCGCTGCCGCGCCTGCAAAGACACCCGCCAAAGCCGGCAACTACTGAGCGCCGAGGTGAAGCCTCCGATCGCGCCGCGGCGGCCGTCGCAGCGCATCCTGCACGGCGTCACGGTCACGGATGAGTATGCGTGGCTGAAGGACGAGAAGTGGCAGGAGGTGCTGCGCGATCCGTCGCTGCTCGATACCGACATCCGCGCCTATGTGGAAGCCGAGAACGCCTATGCCGAGGATCGACTCGGGCCGACCAAGGAATTGCAGAAGGCGCTGGTCGCGGAAATGCGCGGCCGCATCAAGGAAGACGATACTGGCGTGCCGACGCCGGACGGGCCTTTCGCCTATCTCTGGAAATTCCGCGAGGGCGGCCAGCACCAGCAGATCGGCCGCACGCCGCGCGACGGCGGCGAGATGCAGACGATCCTCGACGGCGATGCGCTGGCCAAGGCTTCCGACTATTTCAAGTTCGGCGGCACGCGCCACTCGCCAAACCACAAGCTCGAGGCCTGGAGCGCGGACCTGCGCGGCTCCGAATACTTCACCTTGCGCGTGCGGCGCTGGGGCACCGGCGAGGACCTGCCTGACATTCTCACGGAGACCAGCGGCAGCGTCGTCTGGGGCCACGACTCGTCGTTCTTCTTCTACGTCAAGGTTGACGAGAATCATCGCCCCCTGAGGGTTTACCGGCACCGGCTTGGCACGACGCAGGCCGAAGATGTGCTGGTCTACGAGGAAAAGGATGCGGGCTGGTTTACCCGCGTCGGGGAAAGCGCCAGCGGCCGTTTCTGTATCGTATCCGGCGGCGACCACGATACGACCGAAGCATGGCTGATCGACCTCTCCGCCCCCGACGCCGCTCCACGGCTGATCGCGCCGCGCGAGAAAGGCGTGCGCTACAGCGTGGCCGATCGCGGCGACGAGCTGTTCATCCTCACCAACGAGGGCGGCGCCATCGATTTCAAGATCGTCACCGCCCCGCTCGAAGCACCGGACCGCGACAATTGGCGCGAGCTGGTCCCGTACCGGCCAGGCACCTACATCCTGGGTATCGACCTTTTCGTCGGCCATCTCGTGCGACTGGAGCGTGCCAACGCCCTGCCCTCGATCGTGATCCGCGACCTCGTCACACAGGCCGAGCACACGATCGCCTTCGACGAGACCGCCTACTCGCTCGACATGATCGGCGGCTACGAGTTCGCCACGACCACCCTGCGCTTTGCCTATTCGTCGATGACGACGCCGTCGGAAGTCTACGACTACGACATGGCGAGCCGGCAGCGCACCTTACGCAAGCGCCAGCAGATACCCTCCGGCCACGATCCCGCCGCCTATGTCACGACGCGCATCACCGCGATCGCGCACGACGGCGCCGAGGTGCCGGTGTCGATCCTGCACCGCCGCGACCTGGTGCGCGACGGCCGTGCGCCGCTGCTGCTCTACGGCTACGGCTCCTACGGCATGGCGATGCCGGCCTCGTTCTCGGCCAACCGCCTGTCGCTGGTCGACCGCGGCTTCGTCTATGCCATCGCCCACATTCGCGGCGGCTCCGACAAGGGCTGGTCGTGGTATCTCGACGGCAAGCGCGAGAAGAAGACCAACACGTTCGACGACTTCGTCGCCGCCGGCCGCGCCCTGATCGCGGCGAACTACACGTCGGCCAAGCGCATCGTCGGTCATGGCGGCAGCGCCGGCGGCATGCTGATGGGCGCGGTTGCCAATCGCGCTCCGGAGCTGTTTGCCGGCATCCTCGCCGAAGTGCCGTTCGTCGACGTGCTCGCCACCATGCTCGACGACAAGCTGCCCCTCACGCCGCCGGAATGGCCCGAATGGGGCAATCCGATCATTGATGCAGAAGCGTTCCGCTACATCCGCTCCTACTCTCCCTACGACAATGTGACGGCGCAAGCTTACCCGGCGATCCTGGCGATGGCCGGCCTCACCGATCCGCGCGTCACCTATTGGGAGCCCGCCAAGTGGGTCGCCCGCCTACGCGCGACGATGACCGGCGGTGGACCGGTGATCCTGCACACCAACATGGGCGCCGGGCATGGCGGCGCTTCGGGCCGCTTCAGCCGCCTCGACGAGGTGGCGATCGGTTATGCCTTCGCCCTGGACACGGTCGGACTTGCGGGAGCCAAGCCATGAAGACGCGAATCGACACGATCCTGAGCGACGCCGTGCAGCGCGGCGACGTACCCGGTGTGGCGGCCGTCGCGACAGGCGGGAACGGCACGCTCTACGAGGGCGGCTTCGGCAAGGCAATCCTGGGCCACGACGCCGACATGACGCCCGACACCGTCGTCTGGCTCGCCTCCATGACCAAGGCGGTGACCGGCGCGGTGGCGATGCAGCAGGTCGAGCGCGGTGCGCTGAAACTCGATTCGCCCGCAAAAGAAGTCATTCCCTATCTGGGCGAAGTGAAGGTGCTCGAGGGCTTCGACGCATCCGGCAAGCCGCGCCTGCGCAAGCCCACACGCGACATCACCCTGCGCCATCTGCTCACGCATACGGCGGGCTTCGGCTACGACATCTGGAACCCGGAGATCCTGCAGTATCGCGAAGTCATGGACGTGCCCACAATTGGCACCGGCCTCGACAAGTCGCTGACGACGCCGCTGCTGTTCGATCCCGGCGCGCGCTGGCAGTACGGAATCGGCATCGACTGGGCGGGCAAGATAGTCGAGGCGGTCACGGGCCGAAAGCTCGGCCAGGTGATGCACGACGACCTGTTCGCGCCGCTCGGCATGAACAGCACCGCCTTTCGCATCACATCGGCGATGCGGGCATGCATGGCCCGCGTCCATCATCGCCAAGCCGATGGCAGCCTGGTCGCCGACCTCAAGCGCGAGATCCCGCAGGATCCCGAATTCGAGGCGGGCGGCGGCGGACTCTATTCGACGGCCAACGATTACCTGAAGTTCGTGCGCATGGTGCTGGACGACGGCAAGTCGGCGCGTGGCGACGTCGTGATGAAGCCGGAGACGGTCGATGCGATGGCCGTCAATGCGATGGGCGACTCGACCGTGACGCTGCTCAAGACCGTGATGCCGGCTCTGTCCAACGACGCCGAGTTCTTCCCCGGCGTCACCAAGCAATGGGGCCTGAGCTTCCTGATCAACAATGAGGAAGCCCCGACCGGCCGCTCGCCCGGCAGCCTCTGCTGGGCCGGCCTGCCCAACACCTATTACTGGATCGACCGCAAAAAGGGTCTCGGCGGCGTCTACATGACCCAGATCCTGCCCTTCGCCGACGTGAAGTCTCTGCCGCTGTTCTACGCCTTCGAGAGCGCAATATACGGACGCTGAGGCAAACATTCTGTCGTCCTGAGCGCAGCGAAGGACCTGGCGGATCGACCAAAGGACTACGTGGCTGGCGCGAGATCCTTCGCTGCGCTCAGGATGACATTGGTGGCGTGCGCGCCAGACCAAACAACTCCGTATCCTCACGAACGCCGCGCAGGCGGTGGCGGCCGAGCGAGATGAGACGGTCCTGGCTCGATGTCGCCGCCTCGGCGAAAGCCTGCGAGATCAGCAGCGCCTGGCCCAGCGGCTGGCACAGCGCCTCGATGCGCGAGGCTTCGTTCACCGCCGGGCCGATCACCGTGAAATCGAGCCGGGTATCGGAGCCGACATTGCCGTAGAGCACGCGGCCGATGTGCAGGGAGATGTCGAGCGACGTTGCGGCTTGCCCCGCGCCTCGCCGCTCGAGATTCAGTGCATCGACACGGGCCAGCACGTCTTCCGCGGCGGCAACGGCCGAGGCACAGACCTCGGCGCGATTGCCGGCGATCACGGCGAAGGCCGCCAGCATGCCGTCGCCCATGAACTTCAGCACCTCGCCGCCCTGCGCCACGACGGGCTGCACCATGCAGTTGAAGTAGTCGTCGAGCAGCGCGATCAGCTCGCGGCCGGGCATCGTGTCGGCCAGCGCCGTGAAGCCCTGCAGGTCGGTGAAGAAGACCACGGCCTCGACGCTCTGCACCTCCCCGCGCAGCACGGTGCCGGAGAGGATGCGGCTCGCCGGATTGTTGCCGAGATAGGCCGCGAGCAGCCCATGGCCGATGCCGCGCATGCTGGTGGCCTTCACCGCCAGGGCGAAGACCGGCAAGACCTCGCGCAACAAGGCCACATCCTCACCACTGAAGCCGCCGGGCCGCGCGGTCGTGGCGGAGACAACCAGCCACAGTCGTTCGGCATGTTCGACCTCGGTCGGGCTGCCGACCTGCGGTGACAGCTCGCCGAACGGCTGCACCCAGCCCATCCACTCGGTCATGCCCGCCGCGCGCAGTTCCTCGAACACCGGGACATCGGGCAGAGTCTCGTTCGTGTCGAAGCGACACCGCCGCTCGGCAATCCCGTCGCGCAGCATCGCCGCGAAGGGGCTGTTGCGGATCTCCTTGGAATCGATCTCCGAATGGCCGAACTCGAAATGCTGGCCGATCCCCGCGCCCGCGTCCCAGATCAGACTGCGCGCCCGCACCATCGGATGGAGCGTGTTCATGCCGACGAACATCCGCTCGACGCGCAGGCCGGCCTCGTTGAGACGGCGGCCGAAGCCGTCGACCAGTTCCTCGAGCGGCATGTTGCGCAGGCCGGCCTGCGCCAGCCAGCCCGCCATGCCAATCGCCGTCATCGCCCGGTCACGCCGCCGGCGGCGTCATCGTTCCCTTGGGCAGGGCGGCACAATGGTCGTAGATATCGCTCGGCCGCGTGAACCAGACCTTGTCCTTCTGCGGATGGTTGGCGATGTGCGACAGCGCCTCGCGCAGCGCCCGCAGCCGGTAGGGCTGGCCCACGATCATCGTGTGCAGGGCGATGCCGCAGACCAGCGGCTGCTTGGCCGACTGGCGCAGCAGCTCCTCGAACTGGCCGATGATCATGTCGCGGAATTCCTCGCCGCTGTGATGGCGCACCAGCACCTGCGGGCTGTCGTTGACCTCGATCGGATAGGGCACGCTCATCAGCGGGCCCGACCGCGTCTTCATCCAGATCGGCTGGTCGTCGTTGGGCCAGTCCATCAGGAAGTCGTAGCCGGTCTCCTTGAGCAGATCGGGCGTGACGCGGGTCGAGGCCATCCACGGCGCCATCCAGCCGCGCGGCCGCTTGCCCGACGCCTTCTCGATCGAATCGCTGATCTCCTGCAGGAAGCGCTTCTCGTCGGCCTCCCACATGCCGCCGTGGCGCTCGGCGTTGGTGCGGCCGTGACCGATGAACTCGTCGCCCCGCGCCTTCAGCGCATCGACGATCTGCGGCGCATAGTCGAACACCGTGGTGTTGATCAGGTGTGCGGCCGGCAGGTTGAGCTCGTCGAACAGTTCGAGGCAGCGCCAGACGCCGACGCGGTTGCCGTAGTCGCGCCAGGCGAAGGTGCGCGGATCGGGCGGCGGGTTGGCGACCGTGAGCAGATGCCCCTCGCCCGCGCCGAAGGCGAAATGCTCGATGTTGAGGCCGAGATATACGGCGAGCCGCTTGCCCTTCGGCCACGAATAATCCTTGCGCTCGGTGATCGGCGAATACGGATAGCGGTCGTGATACGGCAGCCTGATCGTGTGCATTCCTACCTCTTGACGACCGCAACCCTGTTGTCGGTCTGTTCGACATTCATCTTCCGGAACCTGTCGACCGCCTCGGCATGGAAGGCGCGCTCCTCGGGACCCGCCTCCTGCTGCGGCCGGCGCTCGTCGTCGAAGTGTCCGTATCGGTCCTCGCCGCGCACCAGCATGGCGCTGACCCGAGTCGGCGAGGTGCAGCGCGCCGAGGTCGGGATGTAGCTGATGCCGAGCCCGATGCGCCGGTCGTTCGAGCGGTTGGGCCGCGAGTTGTGCACGAGATGGGTGTGGTGCAGCGAGAACTGGCCCGCATTCACCGGCATGAACGCCGTATGGCTGCGATCGACGTCCGCCGCCAGCGCCTGGCCGCGCGACAGCAGGTTCTCCGGATCCTGCATCTCCGCATGCGGCAGCTGCCCGAGCTTGTGCGAACCCGGCACGACCTCCATGCAGCCCGCCTCGACCGGCGCGTCGGTCAGGGCGACCCAGGCCGTGACATGGCAGGCCGGCTCCAGGGCGAAGTAGGTCGCGTCCTGATGCCAGCTCACATAGGCGCCGGAGCCGGCATCCTTGGGCCAGACGGTGAGATGGAACAGGCGGATGTCGGGGCCGATCAGATCCTCGACCGCGTCGAGCACCTCGGGCGAATGAACGATCTCGTCGACCCAGGGAAACAGCAGGTGCGGCTTAAAATTATGGCCGCGCGTCATCTTCTGGCCCTGCGCGCGCTCGAAGCTCTCGAGCTTGTTGCGCCACGCCCGTGTGCGCTCGATCGAGAAGGCATCGACCGGGCAGACATAGCCGTCGCGTGCATAGCCCTCGATCTGTTCGGGCGTGAGTTTCCTAGGCATGTCAGTGCGCCGTCCAACCGCCGTCGACGAACAGCAGCGTTCCCGTGGTGAAGGAGGAATCGGAGGAGGCGAGGAAGAGCGCGGCCTTGGCCACTTCTTCCGGCTGGCCGATGCGGCCCATCGGATGGCGGGTCTTCCACAGCGCCCGCGCCGCTTCGGGGTCGGCCTGACGCTTCAGCGAGCGCGCCGGCATCGGCGTGTCGATGACGCCGGGCATCAGCGCGTTGACGCGAATACCCTGGCGCGCGTGATCGACGGCGACCGTCTTGGTGAAGGAGGCGATCGCGCCCTTGGAGGCGATGTAGGCCACGTTGTTCCCGAGGCTCGACTGGGCGAGCTGTGAGCCCAAAGTGACGATGGCGCCGGATTTCGCGGCGATCATCGGCTGGATGGCGTGATGAACCCAGAGGAAGGTGCCCTTCACGTTGATCGCAAAGGTACGATCCCAGGTCGCCTCGTCGATCCTGTCCACCGTGCCGCCCAGCGACGCGCCGGCCGCCGTCACCAGCACGTCGATGCGGCCCCATTTGTCCATGATGCGAGCGACGCCGGCACGCGCCTGTTCGTTGCTGCTGACATCGGCGGTCACAGCGAGCGTATCGCCGCCGATCTCCGTCGCGACTTTTGCGAGGCCCGCATCGTCGAGATCGACCAGCGCAATCCTCGCGCCCTCGGCCGCAAACAATCGCGCGGTCGCGGCGCCGATGCCGGAAGCTGCGCCCGTGACGATGGCCACCTGATCCTTCAGCTTCATGGCCGGAAGCGCCTCCAGCGCCCGTTCAGTCTTTACTCTTTCCTGCCCTTGCGACGGGACAACATGTTGAGACCTTCGATCAGCGCCGAGAAAGCCATGGCGGCATAGATGTACCCCTTGGGCACATGTACCCCCACGCCTTCGGCGAGAAGCGTTGCGCCGATCATCAGAAGGAATCCGAGGGCCAGCATGACGATGGTCGGATTGTTGCCGATGAAGCGCGCCAGCGGGTCGGCGGCCAGCAGCATCAGCAGCACCGCGACGATGACAGCGATGACCATGATAGGGAGATGCTCGGTCATGCCGACGGCGGTGATGATGCTGTCGAGCGAGAATACGAGGTCGAGCACGAGAATCTGGCCGATCGCGGACGTCATGGTCAGCGTCGCCGCGCCGACGGCGACCGACTTTTCCTTGCCATGACCGGCGTTCGTAACGGTATCGTGAATCTCCGTGGTGGCCTTCCAGATCAGGAACAGGCCGCCGGCGATCAGGATGAGATCGCGCCACGAGAAATCCCGGCCGAACAGCGAAAACAGCGGCTGCGTCAGCTGCACGATGAAGGCGATCGTGCTGAGCAGGCCCAGGCGCATGAACACCGCCATGCCGATGCCGATCTTGCGCGCCCGCGACTGCTGATGCTCAGGCAGCTTGTTGGTCAGGATGGAGATGAAGATCAGATTGTCGATGCCGAGCACGACTTCCATGACGACCAGCGTCATGAGCGCCGCCCAGGCGGCGGGATCGGCGGCGAGGGCGAGCAGGTTCTGCATCATCGGGCCATCATTGGCCGTGCCGTCTCGATTTTTCAAGAACGAACGACCTTTCCTTCGCCGGCCCAACCCGGTAAGGGCGCTGGCATGTCGCCGACTGCCGTTCCGCCGCGCGCTACCTCGACACTCGCGATTGTCTTCCTGTCGGTCGCCGCCTTCGCGTCGGCGGCCAACATGCGCGTGATCGACCCGCTGCTGGTGCAGCTCTCGGTGTCCTTCGGCGTCACGGTCGGCGCGGCCTCGATCGCCGCCACCGCGTTCCTGTTCGCCAATGGCGTCTTCGTGCTGGTGCACGGTCCGTTCGGCGATCGCTACGGCAAGATGCCGGTGGTCGCCATTGCCTGCATCGGCGCCGCGCTTTGTTGCATGGTGAGCGCGATCTCGGCGTCGCTGGGCATGCTCACCTTGGCGCGCTTCCTGACGGGCGTGACCGGCTCGGCGATCATCCCGCTCGCCATCGCCTGGGTCGGCGACAATGTGAGC
Source organism: Reyranella sp. (assembly GCA_021732965.1). Taxonomy (GTDB): domain Bacteria; phylum Pseudomonadota; class Alphaproteobacteria; order Reyranellales; family Reyranellaceae; genus Reyranella. Next base: position 2,003 of record JAKFVZ010000473.1, on the reverse strand, counting down.
TACGAGAAGCGCCAGGCGACGCTCGCGCGCTTCCTCACCGGCCAGACGCTCGGCCTGATGACCGGGGCGGCGCTGGGCGGCGCCATCGGCGACTGGCTGGGCTGGCGTTCGGTCTTCTGGGTGCTGGCCGCCATCTACGTGCTGGCCGGCAGCGCGCTCTTCATCGTCATGCGCGCCCGGCCCGACATCGCCCGGCCCGGCGAACGGGCGGCGGGCTCGATGATCGGCCAGATGGTCGGCGTCCTGAAAAGGCCGTGGGCCCGCACCGTGATCCTGGTCGTGGCGCTGGAGGGTGGCGTCTTCTGGGGAGCCTTCACCTTCGTTGGCGCCGATCTCCACCAGCGCTTCGGGCTGGGCTTCGCCGCCATCGGACTGGCCGTCGCCGCGTTCGGTGCGGGCGGCTTCGTCTACGTGATGGTGGCGCACCATCTCGTGCGCATCCTGGGCGAGCGCGGCCTCTGCACATGGGGCGGCACCGGCCTTGGAATCGCCTTTGCGGCCATGGCGCTGGCGCCGACCGCCGAGGTCGAGTTCGCCGCCATCGTCCTGTCCGGCGTGTCTTTCTACATGCTCCACAACACGCTGCAGACCAACGGCACGCAGATGGCGCCGGAAGCCCGCGGCGCCGGCATGGCGCTGTTCGCCCTCTGCCTGTTCGTCGGCCAAGCGGTCGGCGTGCCTGTCGCCGCGCCCATCGTCGACCGTTGGGGTGCACCACCCGTCTTCTGGGTGGCTGCCATCGTGCTGCCGCTGCTGGCTTTCTGGTTCTCGGCCGCGATCGGCCGGCGCGCTCAGTTGACCGGCGAAACGCGGGCCTGATACGGCGCCTCGAGCAGCTTCGACTCTTCCGGTGTCAACGCGATTTCGGTCGACTTGGCCGCGGAGGTCAGCTGGTCGAGACCGGTGGCGCCGATGATCGGCGAGCCCATGTACGGCTTGCGCAGCAGCCAGGCGAGCGCCACCTGGGCCGGCGTGCAGCCTTTCTCCTTCGCGATCTTCTTCAGCCGCTTCACGATCTCCCAGTCGCAGTCGCGATAGGTGCCGTCCTTGACGACGGTGTCGTTCTTGGCGCGCTCGGTCGAACCGCCGCCCTCCTTGCTGCGGTTGCCCGCGAGGAAGCCGCGCGCCAGCGGCGAATAGGGAATGAGCCCGACGCCCTGCTCGTGGCAGAGCCGGTTCATCTCATGCTCCTCCTCGCGCTGGATCAGATTGTAGAGGTTCTGCATGGCTATCGGCCTTGCATAGCCCTTCCAGTCCGCCACCATCACCATCTGCGCGAACTTGTAGGCCGGCATGGTCGAGCCGCCGATGTAGCGGACCTTGCCCGAGCTCACGATCTGGTCGAGCGAGTACATCGTCTCCTCGATCGGCGTGTGCGGATCGAGGCGATGGACCTGGTAGACGTCGATGTAATCGGTCTGCAGGCGCTTCAACTGCGCATCGACCGAGGCCATCAGATGCTTGCGGCCGGTGCCGACGTCGTTCTGGTTCTCGCTCATGCGGATGCCGACCTTGGTCGACAGCACGAAATCCTCGCGCCTGGCCATCTTCATGAGCGTGGCGCCCATGATCTCCTCGGAACGGCCGAAATTGTAGGTATCGGCGGTGTCGAAGAAGGTGATGCCGACGTCGAGCGCCCGCTTGAAATAGGCCGGCGCCTCGGACTCGTCGAACTTGCCCCAGCCGCGCCGGCCCTTGGCACCCCACGAATTACCGCCGAGGCAGATCCTGCTGACGATCAGGCCCGAGCGGCCCAGCGGTCCGTACTTCATCGAAATCCCCTTGCCGGTTGCGGCACCGATCGAATGCGATCGATGCCGCCGTGCGAGCCTCAGCCCAGCACTTCCTTGTTCACGACGTTGGCTGCGTTGGGCCGGCCATCGAACACGCTCAGGATGTTCTCAATGGCGGTGACGGCCATGCGGTCGCTGGCTTCCTTGGTGACGCCCGCCATGTGCGGGCTGAAGATCACGTTCTCCAGCGTGAACAGCTTGTTAGTGGGC
>JAKFVZ010000202.1 GCA_021732965.1 Reyranella sp. | reverse complement strand
CGGTGCTGGCCGCATGCGATGGCCTGATGATCCGCCCGGCCCACGATCCGGCGCGCAAGGCGGGCGATATCGTGCAGGTTGTCGATCTCCAAAGCCTTTCCGGCGGCTACTGATCCCGGTTCTCCTTGGGATAAGTTGACGTTTATGCGGAACTAAACTAGAACATGTGCCGGGTTTCAGGATTTGTTCCTAAATCCGGTAGGCGTTCTGGGGAGAAGACGGTGCTAACCCGCAAGCAAAACGAACTGCTCCTGTTCATCAACAAGCGGCTCAACGACGATGGCGTCTCGCCCTCCTTCGACGAGATGAAGGAAGCGCTGCGGTTGAAGTCGAAGTCGGGCATCCATCGCCTGATCACCGGGCTCGAGGAGCGCGGCTTCCTGCGGCGGCTGCCGCATCGGGCGCGCGCGCTGCAGGTCGTGAAGCTGCCCGAGAGCGCGGCCCTCCCGGCACCGAACGTGACCCCCCTGCTGGCCGACGCACGCCGTGCCGGTTTTGCCGAGGCCCGCGAAGGCTTCGTGCCCCAGATCGTGCGCGCCGACCGCGTGCCGCTGGCCGGCGCCATCCAGGCCGCCAATGAGGCCCAGGCGCTCAGCCTCCCGCTCTACGGCCGGATCGCTGCCGGTACGCCGATCGAGGCGCTGCGCGACAATTCCACGACCGTCGACGTTCCCGTCTCACTGCTGGGCTCCGGTGCCCATTATTGCCTGGAGGTCCAGGGCGACTCGATGATCGAAGCCGGCATCCAGAACGGCGACATTGCCATCATCAAGAGTTCCGACACGGCAGAGACTGGAGAGATCGTCGTGGCGCTGATCGACGACACCGAGGCAACGCTGAAGCGTCTGCGCAAGAAGGGCGCTTCGGTCGCGCTCGAGCCGGCCAACGCCGCCTACGAAACGCGGATTTTCGGACCCGACAGGGTCAAGATCCAGGGCCGCCTCGCCGGACTCTATCGCCGCTATCACTTACCGGGACGTCAGCGTCAGGCACCCGGTGCCTTGACCGCGCCCTGGCGCATCGAACTGTTGGGTACCCACGGACGGTCGCCGCGGCGCCCGTTCGCGGTCTCGCGCCTCACCGTGAGATCGTCCAGCCACAGCGCATGCGCTCCGTCCTTCCAGGCGTCGCGCCGGTCGATGACGAGGCGCGGTCCCCGGCAGCGCGCCTGAGCGTCGACGGTCGCGAGCACGATGTCGGCCGCGCCGCAGGCCTCGGCGAGCCGCCTCTCGTCGCTCACCATCGCGATGCGCCACGGTCCCTTGCGCCATCGACAGAGACCGGTGTTGCAGCCGAGGCCGGACGCCTGCTCGTCGGCGCTGACGGTCCAGCGTTTGGCCCCCTCCTGCCCCTGTCGCCGCGCCCACGAATCGCTCACGAACCGGTCGGTTCGTGCCGAGGCCACGTGGACCACGCCTTTCTCGTCGCGCAGGCCGAGCACGCGACCATCCTCGCTCATCAGCAGGTCGGGCGCGGGCGGCGGACCGAGCATCAGGCCGATCACGACGACGGGCAGTCCGGCATAGCGCCAGCGTCTCTGCCACAGGCAGAGCCACAGACCACCGGCCGTGAGCAGCCACAGGCTTGCGCCGGGCAGCGACGGCACGAGAACCGCGGATTCGGGCCAGGCCGCGACATGGAAGGCGATGGCGTTCAGCGCATCGACGCCCCAGCCCATCGGCACCAGCGCGAAAGCTTCCAGACCGAACGGCATCAGCAGCATCGCCAGCAGGCCCCACGGCATGATCCAGAAGCCGGTGAGCGGCACGCCCAGCAGGTTGGCGACGACGCCGAGCAATGACAGGCGGTTGAAGTGGTAGGCCGCAAAGGCGCCGGTGGCGACCGAGGCGATCAGGGTTGTGAGGAGGCTGGCGGCGATCGCCGCGCCGATGCGCCATGCCCAGCGATGATGCGAGAGTTCGGCTCGCTCGTGCAGGCGGCGACGCAGCGGCGCCGCCGATTCCCAGCCGGCAATCAAGGCGACGACGGCGGCGAATGACATCTGGAAAGACGCGCCGGTCAACGATTCCGGCGCGATGAGCAGGACGATCACCGCCGACCAGGCAACGAGACGCAGCGACAGCGCCGTGCGGTCGAGCAGGATGGCCAGCAGCGCGAAGGCCGCCATCGCACAGGCGCGTTGCGCCGGCACGGGAGCGCCCGCGAGCGCCGTGTAGAACAGCGCCGCCATCAGCGCGAGCACGGCCGCCACCTTCTTGGCGTCGATGCGCAGAGCCAGTGCCGGCACGAGCGCGATGCCGTAGCGGACGATGCCCATCACGAGGCCGACGACAAAGACGATGTGCAGGCCCGAGATCGACAGGATGTGCGCCAGGCCTGAATCGCGCATCGCCTGCGCCACGTCCTTGTCGACGGCCGTCTGCTCGCCGACCAGCAACGAGGCGACCACGCCGCCTGCGGGCCCCGGCAGCACCTTGAGGATGCGCGCGGCCAGATCGGTGCGCAGCGCGTCGAGCGTGCGCACGAAGCCGTCGGGCTTGCCGCGCTCGATCACCGTCGCCGGCGCCAGCGCGTAGCCGACGGCGCCGAGCTGCTGGTACCATGCGACGCGTTGGAAATCGAAGGCGCCGGGCGACGCGGGGCCGGCCGGCGGCGAGAGATTGGCCAGCACCAGCAGCCGGTCGCCGATGGTAAGCGGTGGCGCACCGCGATTCAGCGTGACGCGGACCTTCGCAGGCATCATCTCCGGCGGCGGCACGCCGTTGCCCCTGAGGCGCACGGCTTCCAGCACCACGCGCACGCCATCGGGCAGCCGCTGGATGTCGCTTACTCTTCCCTCGACGTTGAGGCTGAACAGCGGCCGACTGAGCGTGGGAGCCGCGAGGCTCGCGGTGCGCCAGGCAACCAGGCCCAAGCCCGTCGAGGCGGCAACCGCGCCGATAGCCAGTGCCCGCGCCAGGCTTCCCGCGGGCGACAGGACAGCGAGGGCCGTCGCAACGGCCGCCAGTGCCGGCCCGACCCAGAAAGCGGGTTCACTCGGCAGTTCGAAATAGACAGCGATGCCCAGTCCCAGCGCGACGGGCAGCCACAGCATCCACCGGCCGCGCTCTGCGTCCAGCTGCTCCAGGATCCAGACGCGCGGGTTTGACACTTTTGGGACGCTCGCCTACCTACGGCGCGCTTTTTAGCCCGAAATGCGGCGAAATCGCACTTACCCCGCACAAGTTCCCAGGCCGATGACCGTCGTAACCCGCTTCGCCCCCTCGCCGACCGGCTACCTCCACATCGGCGGCGCCCGCACCGCCCTGTTCAACTGGCTGTTCGCCCGGCACCACGGCGGCAAGTACCTGCTGCGCATCGAGGACACCGATCGCGCGCGCTCGACGGAGCCCGCGATCGCCGCAATCCTCGACGGCCTGTCGTGGCTCGGCCTGCCCTGGGACGGCGAAGTCACCTACCAGTTCTCGCGGGCCGCGCGTCACGCCGAAGTCGCGCTCGAGATGCTGGCCAAGGGCCATGCCTATCATTGCTATGCCTCGCCGCAGGAGCTCGACGAGATGCGCGCGGCGCAGAAGGCTGCCGGCAAGCCGATGCGCTACGACGGCCGCTGGCGCGACCGCGACCCGAAGGAGGCGCCCGCCAGCGTGAAGCCGGTCGTTCGCCTGAAAGCGCCGCAAACCGGCCAGACGATCATCAAGGACGCCGTGCAGGGTGAGGTCACGGTCGAGAACGCCCAGCTCGACGACATGATCATGCTGCGCGCCGACGGCACGCCGACCTACATGCTGGCCGTCGTCGTCGACGACCACGACATGGGCGTGACGCATGTGATCCGCGGCGACGATCACCTGAACAACGCTTTCCGCCAGCTCCAGATCATCCGCGCCATGGGCTGGCCCGAGCCTGTCTACGCGCATATCCCGCTGATCCACGGGCCCGACGGCGCCAAGCTCTCCAAGCGCCACGGCGCGCTCGGCGTCGACGCCTATCGCGACATGGGCTTCCTGCCGGCGGCGCTGCGCAACTACCTGCTGCGGCTGGGCTGGGGCCATGGCGACGACGAGATCATCTCGACGGCGCAGGCGATCGAGTGGTTCGACCTCGACGGCGTCGGCCGCTCGGCCTCCCGCTTCGACATGGCCAAGCTCACCAACCTCAACGCGCACTACCTGCGCGAGACGCCGGATGCCGAGTTGCTGCCGCTGGTGCTGCCGCGCATCGAGGAGAAGCTCGGCGGCAAGGTCGACTACGCCGGCCGCGAGCGCATCGTGCGCGGCCTGAACGGCGTGAAGCCGCGCGCGCGCACGCTGGTCGAACTCGCGGACAGTCTTGCTTTCTACGCACGCGCCGGCGCGCCGCCGATCTCCGACGACAAGGCGCTCGCCGTGCTGACGCCCGACGCCCGTGCCGTCATGGCCAAGCTCGCGCCGGCGCTGGAGCCGCAGGCGAGCGACTGGAGTGAAAAGGCGATCGAAGAAGCCGTGCGCACGTTCGCCGAGGCGAACGGGCTGAAGCTCGGCCAGGTCGCCCAGCCGCTCCGCGTCGCGCTGACCGGCTCGACCGCTTCGCCCGGCATCTTCGAAGTGCTGGCCGTACTCGGGCCCGCCGAGAGCAAGGCGCGGTTGCTGGCGGCTGCCGCTTGAACGGGAGACAGGTAATGGATGACAAGAAGCCGATGCCGGAGGCCTCTGCGAACGAAGAGGCCCGGGATTTCATTCGCGACCTGGTTCAGTCGGATCTCGCCAGCGGAAAAGTGCAAAGCATCGTTACGCGCTTTCCGCCAGAGCCGAACGGCTACCTGCATCTTGGCCACGCAAAGTCGATCTGCCTGAATTTCGGAATTGCGACCGAAACCGGCGGTCGCTGCCACCTTCGCTTCGACGACACCAACCCCGTGAAGGAGGAGCAGGAATACATCGACGGCATCAAGCGGGACGTACGGTGGCTCGGCTTCGACTGGGGCGAGCATCTGTACCATGCGTCGGACTATTTCCAGACCTTGTACGACTGGGCCGAGCATCTCATTCGCGCCGGCCTCGCCTATGTCGACGACACCCCGCCCGACGAGATGCGGGCCATGCGCGGCACGCTGACCGAACCGGGCCGCGCGTCGCCGGATCGCGACCGCTCGGTGGAAACGAATCTCGGCCTGTTCCGCGACATGCGCGCCGGCAAGTTTCCCAACGGCGCCTGCGTGTTGCGCGCAAAGATCGACCTTGCGTCCGGCAACATCAACATGCGCGACCCCGTGCTGTATCGCATCCTGCACGCGTCTCACCCGCGCACGGGCACGCAGTGGTGCATCTACCCGACCTATGATTTCGCACACGGCCAGTCCGACGCCCTGGAACACGTCACGCACTCGCTTTGCACCCTGGAATTCGCGGACCATCGTCCCCTCTACGATTGGTTCCTCGACCACCTGCCGGTGCCGGCGCGGCCGCGCCAGACCGAGTTCGCCCGCCTGAATATCGGCTACACCGTCCTTTCCAAGCGCCACCTGACCGATATGGTACGGCGCGGCATCGTGAATGGCTGGGACGATCCGCGCATGCCGACGCTGGCAGGCCTGCGCCGCCGCGGCGTGCCGCCGAAGGCGATCCGCGACTTCGTTCGGCGCATCGGCATGTCCAAGGCCAACAGCGTCGTCGATCTCGCCATGTTCGATCATGCGATCCGCGACCATCTCAATCAGGTGGCGTATCGGCGCATGGCGGTCCTGCGGCCGCTCAAGCTCGTGATCGAGAACTTTCCCGAAGACCACGTCGAAGAGCTGGAGGCCGTCAACCATCCGGGGGATCCGGCCGCCGGCACGCGCACCCTTCGCTTCGGCCGGGAAATCTTCGTCGAGCGCGACGACTTCATGGAGAATCCGTCGAACAAATTCTTCCGGCTCGCGGTGGGGCGGGAAGTCAGGCTGCGCTACGCCTATCTCGTCACCTGCCGCGAGGTGGTCAAGGACGCCGACGGCAACGTTGTTGAACTGCGCTGCACTTACGATCCGGCGAGCCGCGGCGGCAACGCGCCGGACGGTCGAAAGGTAAAGGCCACCCTGCACTGGGTGTCAGCCCGGGATGCACTTCCCGCCGAAGTCCGATTGTACAGCACGCTCTTCAACCGCCCTGCCCCGGGCGCCGATGGCGATCTCGATGCCGACCTGAATCCAGGCTCGCTCGAAGTCGTGTCGGGCGCACTGCTGGAGCCCGCATTGGCAGAGGCACCTGAAGGGGAAGCCGTGCAGTTCGAGCGGCTGGGTTACTTCTGTCCGGACCTCGCCAGCCGGTCGAACGCTCTGGTGTTCAACCGCACGATCGACCTTCGGGACACCTGGGCAAAGGTGCAGGTCCAGAGTTGAGAGTAGCGGTGCCCCGAGACGAGTCGCGATTGCAGGCGGCTGCCGGATAGAACCCAACGAGCGCAGCCGTCAGGCTGCGTGGATGAGCACGCGCGTCTGGATCTGGTTGCTGTCGCTGTCCGTGCTGTGGGGCGGCTCGTTCTTCTTCGCCAAAGTCGCACTGGTCGAACTGCAGCCGCTGACGGTGGTGTTCTGCCGTGTTGCCTTTGCAGCTCTCGCACTGAACGTCGTGCTCGTCATCGCCGGCCGGCCCCTCTTCCGGCGTGACGCGCCGTGGCGCTCCTTCGCCGCGATGGGCACGCTCAACAATCTCGTGCCCTTCGGCTTGATCTTCTGGGGCCAGACGCAGATCGCCTCCGGTCTCGCCTCGATCCTGAATGCGACGACGCCTCTCTTCAGCCTGCTGGTCGTGCACTTCATTGCGCGCGACGAGCGAATCGGCGGACTCAAGCTCGGGGCCTTGCTGCTGGGTCTGGGTGGCGTCGCGGTGCTGATGGGGCCTCGGGCAATCACCGCTGCGCCGGACATCGCGGGTCAGCTCGCCTGCCTTGGCGCCGCTCTCTCCTACGCCTTCGCCGGCGTCTACGGGCGGCGCTTCGGCCGGATGGGCGTGGCGCCTCTCGACGCGGCAGCTGGCCAGGTCACGGCGAGCGCCATGTTGATTCTGCCGATCATGCTGATGGTCGATCGCCCCTGGGAACTGCCGGCCTTGCCTTCATTCTCGACATGGTCGGCTCTCGCAGGCCTCGCACTGCTGTCGACCGCCCTCGCATATGTCCTGTATTTCCGCATTCTTGCAGTCGCCGGACCGACGAACCTGTTCCTGGTGACGTTCCTGATCCCGGTGACGGCGCTCGGGCTCGGCGTCCTGGTGCTGTCCGAGCGGCTGCAGTCGCAACAGTTTGCCGGCATGGTGCTGATCGGGCTCGCGCTCGCCCTTCTGGACGGCCGTCTGGCGCGCTTTCTACGCTTCGCGAAATAGCGGCGCGGCTGCACAATTGCGCCTTCTTTGGGGGCTTGTTAGGGTGCCGGCGAACCGGCGAACGGCACCCTTCGGGGAGCACGCGCCTTGCCCGAATCGAGCCTGCGAAAGAGTTCACCCCATGGCCAAATCGACCGCGACGCTTACCGACAACGAAACCGGCAAGACCTACGAGATGCCGATCATCCACGGCACCATGGGGCCGCGCCTCGTCGATGTCCGCAAGTTCTACGGCGATTCGGGGATGTTCACCTACGATCCCGGCTTCACCTCGACCGGTTCGTGCGGCTCGAAGATCACCTATATCGACGGTGACGAAGGCCTCCTCCTCCATCGCGGCTACAACATCTCGGAGCTTGCCGAGCAGAGCGACTTCATGGAAGTCGCCTACCTGCTGATGAAGGGCGACCTGCCGAACAAGGCGCAGAAGGACAAGTTCGTAAAGGACATCACGAACCACACGATGGTTCACGAGCAGCTCAGCCAATTCTATCGCGGCTTCCGTCGCGACGCCCATCCGATGGCGATCTGCTGCGGTGTCGTCGGCGCCCTCTCGGCCTTCTATCACGACTCGCTCGACATCCATGACCCGCACCAGCGCATGGTCGCGTCGTACCGCCTGGTCGCCAAGATGCCGACCATCGCGGCAATGGCCTACAAGTACTCGGTCGGCCAGCCGTTCGTTTACCCGCGCAACGACCTGTCCTACGCCGCCAACTTCCTGCGCATGATGTTCTCGGTCCCGGCCGAGGAGTACGAGGTGAACCCGATCGTCGAGAAGGCGATGGACCGCATCCTCATGCTCCACGCCGACCACGAGCAGAACGCCTCGACCTCGACCGTCCGCCTCGCGGGCTCGTCCGGCGCCAACCCGTTCGCCTGCATCGCGGCCGGCATCGCCTCGCTGTGGGGCCCGAGCCATGGCGGCGCCAACGAGGCCGTCATCAACATGCTGCACGAGATCGGCGGCAAGCAGAACATCCCGGGCTTCCTGAGCCGCGTGAAAGACAAGGCCGACCACACCCGCCTGATGGGCTTCGGCCATCGCGTCTACAAGAACTACGATCCGCGCGCCAAGGTCATGCGCCAGACCTGCCACGAAGTGCTGACCTCGCTCGGCATCACCCACGACCCGCTCCTCGAGCTGGCCATGGAGATGGAGCAGATCGCCCTCAAGGACGACTATTTCGTCTCGAAGAAGCTCTACCCGAACGTCGACTTCTACTCGGGCATCATTTTCCGCGCGATCGGCATCCCGACCTCGATGTTCACCGTTCTATTTGCGGTGGCGCGCACGGTCGGCTGGATTTCGCAGTGGAACGAAATGATCGAGGATCCGGACCAGAAGATCGGCCGTCCCCGGCAGCTCTACAACGGACAGACCGAGCGCCCCTACAAGCCGCTTCACATGCGGGGTTAGTTCGCTCTCCGGGAGGGAAGCGACATGTTGAAATCATCGTTTGGGCCGCACCGGGGGGAAACATCCTGGGCGGCCGTCCAGACGCCGAGGACCAAGCAGCGCATCGTGCGGCTTGGTCACCCGGCAAACGACAACGTCCGCCCCGCCAGCGTCCGGACATGGCTGTTCGTAGCCGCCGCCGGTGTCGCCGGTGCGGTGCTGGCTCTGATCGTCTCGAACTGGCGGTTTTTCTGAGGCCCGGAGGCCCGAACGAGTTAAGGCCCGCGATTGCGGGCCTTTTTCGTTTGGAAAACATGAGCTTCGGGCGCTTCTTCCTTCGACGCTCCCGGACATTGCCGGAGGCAATGTCCTGCCGCTCCTGGGGCTGAGCGAAGCTCAGCCCTACCCTCAGCCCTTCCTCTCGATCAGCTCGATCTTGTAGCCGTCGGGGTCTTCCACGAAGGCGATCACGGTCGTGCCGAACTTCACGGGACCCGCCGGGCGCGTGACCTTGCCGCCGGCCTTGGTGACTTCCTCGCAGAGCTTGTAGGCGTCGGGCACGCCGACTGCGAGATGACCGAAGCCGGTGCCCAGCTCGTAGGGCTTTTCCTGATCCCAGTTGTGGGTGAGTTCGACGACGCAATGCTCGGGTTCGTCGCCGTAGCCCACGAAAGCCAGGCTGTACTTGCCGTCCGGCACGTCCCGCTTGCGAAGCAGCTTCATGCCCATCGGCCCTGTGTAGAAGGCCAGCGACTTGTCGAGATCGCGAACGCGGATCATCGTGTGCAACATGCGATAGTTGGCGGCCTGGGTATCGGGCATCTTCCCCCTCCCTGTTGGTCTACGGGCTAGCGGTCGCGGATCATCGCGGCGAAGGTCGCTTCGGCGGCAACCTTGCCCTCGACCATCGCCTTGCCGGAGAACTTCCAGACATTGGCGCGGCTCTGCACCTTCTGGACGTGCAGCTCGAGCCGGTCGCCCGGCACGACCGGGCGGCGGAAGCGCACCCCGTCGATCGACATGAAGTAGACCAGCTTGCCCTCGGAATCGGAACCGAACGTCGAGACCACGAGAACGCAGGCCGTTTGTGCCATCGCCTCGACGACCAGAACGCCCGGCATGACCGGCTCGGAGGGAAAATGCCCCTGAAAGAACGGCTCGTTGATGCTGACGTTCTTGATGCCCACCGCGCTCTGGTCGAGCTTCATGTCGACCACCCTGTCGACCATCAGCATCGGGTAGCGATGCGGGATCATCTGCAGGATCCGCTTTATGTCGACGGATGTCGCCGTAGCGGTGCTGGCATTTTCGGTGTGGGCGTTCATGACCGTGGCCTCTTCCCGCTCAGAAGCGCGTGCCGAAGCTGAATCGCACGGCCTGCTGCTTGTCCCACGACTCGTATTGGATCGGGACCGCGTAGTCGATGCGGATGGGACCGAACGGCGATACCCACTGGACGCCGACACCGGTGGAAACGCGCATCAACTGGCTGGTCAGAACCGACGTCGCGCCATAGCTCTGCGCCTGGACTCCCCACAGCGAGCCTATGTCCACGAACGCCTTGCCCAGGAGGCCGACCTCCTTCGGAATCAGCGGCAGCGGATAGGAGAGTTCGGTCGTAGCGGTGTAGTAGTACTGACCACCGAGAGAGTCCGTCGTGTTCCCGTCACGCGGACCGATGCCGCCGACCGTGAAGCCGCGCATCGTGTCGCCGCCGATGAAGAACAGGTTGTTCAGGCGGATGTAGGATCCGTTGTAGGGCAACACGAGGCCGGCCGAAGCGCCGATCGACCAGACGAAGTCCTCGAACAGCGACTTGTAATAAACCGCGTCGGCCGTGGTGCGCAGATACTGCTCCGTTCCGATCAAGCCGGCTGCGGCGATCGAGTTGCGCACCATGAAGCCCTTGGTCGTATTGAGGCGGACGTCGCGGGTATCCCACAGAATCGTCTCGGAGATTTCAGAAACGACCTGCGTGCCCGAACTCTGCTGGATGAGCGGCGAGGCCCAGGACTGGACGTTGTAGATGTCCGTCTGCCGGAGCGTATAGCGGACGATCTGCCGGATATCCTCGGAGTAGGCCCAGCCGCCGCGCAGGGCAAAGCCCAGGCTGCGGTCGCTGTAGCTCGCGACCGACTGGCGATCGTTCGACGTCCGGAAGAGGTCGAAACCGGCCGAGACCTGCCGATCCATGAAGTAGGGCTCGGTGAAACCCAGGTCGATCGAGGTGCTGAGCGTACCAAGCGAGAGGCCGAGGCGGGCCTCCTGCCCCTTGCCCAGCAGGTTGCGTTCCTTGACCGCGATGTCACCGACGATGCCGGCGGTCGTCGAGTAGCCGGCGCCGAACGAGATTTCGCCCGTGCTCTGCTCGACCACCTGGACTTCGAGGTTCGTCTTGTCAGGTGACGAACCCGGCGCGGCCGATACGTCGACTTTCTCGAAGAATCCCAGGTTCCGGAGGCGCTGCTGGCTGCGCCGGACCTTGGCCGTGCTGAACGCATCGCCCTCGGCCAAGCGAAACTCGCGCCGGATGACCTTGTCGAGTGTGCGGGTGTTGCCCGAGATGTTGATACGCTCGACGTAGACGCGGGGGCCTTCCTGGACGTCGAAGATCACGTCGACGGTATCGTTGTCCTTGTTGCGCCGGATGTTCGGGCGCACTTCCACGAAGGCGTAGCCCAGCGAGCCCACCGCCTCCTGAATGTTGGAAACCGACTTCTCGACGGCATCGGCATCGTACCAGTCTCCCGGGGCGATGGTGAGGAAGGTCTGCAGAACGTCGGTATCGAGACCCTGGAAGCGGCTGGTGACGTCGACCTTGCCGAACTTGTAGCGCGGCCCCTCACTGATCGTGAAGGTGATGAAGAAGCCCTCGCGGTTGGGCGCCAGCTCAGCGACCGCAGAAACCACGCGGAAGTCGGCATACCCCTCCGACAGATAAAATTTGCGCAGAAGCTCGCGATCG
>JAKFVZ010000769.1 GCA_021732965.1 Reyranella sp. | reverse complement strand
CGTCGCCCGCGCCGAAGCCCTGATCCGCGCGATTGACCGTCCCGTGGCCAATGATCCCGCGCAGGGGCTTGTGCCCGCCGAACTCGCTACCTGCGTCGCACGTGCTCTGTCGCTCCCGGAGATCGTAGCCCTGCGACCTGGCCTGTTGACCGAGTTTCCCGTCTATGCCTCCACCTTAACCGAGGAGCAGGAGGAAGCGACGGCCGGGATCGCCGATGCGGTCGCCTTCGGTCCGGACGGCGCGCCACAGGTGATCGTCGACTGGAAGAGCGATGTCGCGCCTACGCCTGAGACGCTCGAGCACTATCGCGCCCAGGTCCGCGCCTATCTGGACATGACCGAAACAGAGCGCGGTCTGATTGTGCTGGCGACGTCGGGGTTGGTTATCCCCGTCGCGCGGATGAACTTTGCGGCGGCGGCGTCCTGAGATCGGCACGGGCGCACGCATGTCATCCCTTGCCTGGATCGATTTCGACGAAGCCGAGCGCCAGCGGGCGCAACGGATCATGGCGCTCTTCCAGGAGCGCGAAAGCCGCGACGAGCTGGGCTTGGGCGCCATCCGCGATTCGATCGCCGATCACCTCTTTCCGGGGACGAGCACAATCCAGACCCGCCTGCGGTACGTGCTTTTCATTCCCTGGCTGTTTCGCATGCTGGAAGGCCGGGATGCTCCGGAAGGCCAGCTTCGAATCGAGGCCCGCGCTCTGGAAATCCGGCTCGCCGACGCATTGAAGGCTGGCGGGGAGTCGAATGGCATCATCGGCCGCGACGCCGGTCCCCGGCTGCAGCGACTGCCCAGCTCGGTCTACTGGGCGGGCCTCGGCGCCTGGGGCATCCGCCTCTTCCCGGGCTCGACCGATAGCCTTTTCGTCTCATTGCGCGGCCGGAAGCGACTGCGCGTGTCAATGGACGCCGAGGAGGCCGCATCTGCTCCACAGGCACCGTCCATCTGGACGCAATCCCTGCCGCATGCGCCCAAGGATCTGCTTGAGCGCGCCGTCTTCCGTCTGACGGCAGACGAGGCGCAGTTCATCATCGATCGCCTCATCGCCAACCAATCGTCAGCGCTGCTGACCCTGTTGGCACGAGAGGGCATCAACGCGGAGTGCGACTATATCTGGACCCACCCGCATCTTGCGGCGTTTCCGGCGCACGCTCGCCGCCTCGTCCGCCACGGCGAGATATTCTCTCATGTGATGCACGGCGCGGCGCTCCTCTACAATCTCGCGCTCAGCGAATTGCGCGGGCGGGACGATTGGGCCGCGGACTATCGCGAGCGAATTGCGACCTGGGCCGCCGAACTCGATCTCTCCGTCGTGCGCGGCTGGTCGCTCGACGATTTCTGGGACGCAGTGGAGCATCCTGCCCATAGTATTCGGCCCGCAGCGAAACGCTTCGCGATGCAGTGGCTCGATCTGGTGATCGAGGGCGCAAAGCAAATCGCTTCGGCGCCCACCGCGCGTCAGATTGTGGAGGAGCGTGAACGCCGATTGAAAACTAGCCAGTCGCGCTACGCCAATCATGCTGTGCGCGATCGTTGGACTGGCGCCTCGGGCGTCGATCGTCTCAGCTTTCGCTGGAGCCAGGCGAGATCGCATCTCAGGGATCTGGCCCATGCTGAATAGGCGCAGCCTCGATCCCGAACAGCGCACGCTCTATGGCGCAAACCTCCAGCCGCCAGCCGGCTACGTCTTCGATGCTGCTATCGCCACGACTTTCTCGCTCGACTTTGAGACCGCGCTCGCCGTGCCGGTCAGCCTGGCGCTGTTTGCCGCGGAAAATCGCGACGACATACTTACTCACCCATTGGCGCTGCTCGAAGGAGCCGAGCGCATCGCCGGCCGTCTCCTCGTCTTCACCGACGCCGGGCATATCCAGGCGCATACGCGCCCGCATTCCCGGCTTTGCTCGCTGCTCGAACGGATCATCGTGGAAGTCGCCGCGCCCAATGAGGGTGCCTTTCATCCCAAGATGTGGGCGCTCCGCTTCAAGCCGGTGCGCTCGGACGAATCGACGCGCCTGCGTCTGCTGGTGCTGTCGCGTAATCTTACACGCGACCGCTCCTGGGATATCGCTTTGACGCTCGACGGCGTTGTCACCAGGCGGCCCCAGGCAATCAATCGGCCATTGGTCGATCTTATCCGTCGCCTTCCCGATCTTGCGACCGCGGGCCTTCCCGATGGCGCCCGTGACCTCGCCGATGAAATTGCCGAGGACGTGCGGCGCGCCGACTGGAGCTTACCCGACCCCTTTCAGAGCGTCGCCTTCGCGGTGAATGGCCTCGGCGGCAAGCAATGGCGTCCGGAACCGTGCGCCCGGCTGGGTGTGATCTCACCGTTCTGCGACGACAAGGCGCTGTCGATGCTCGCGGACCTGGCCGGTGCAGAGAAGCCCGTGCTCATTGGCCGGTCGGATGAACTCGCCCTGGTGCCCGGCACAACCCTCGACCGTTTCAGCCGTGTGGCGGTGCTGGATGAGATGGCCGCCACGGAAGACGGCGAGGAAGCAGATGCCGCCGCCCTGCACGGGCTGCACGCCAAAGCCTTCATCGCCGAGACGGGCTGGGATACGGCTATCACGGTCGGCTCCGGCAACGCCACGCGACCCGCATTCCTATCAGGAAGCAACGTGGAACTCTTCGCCACCCTGACCGGCAAGCGTTCGCGCGTCGGCAGCGTCGAGGAGATATTGGGGGACAAAGGATTCGGCCGGCTCACACGACCCTTCGTACCCGACGAGTTGGCCGCCGTGGATTCAGCCAAGCGTGCCGCCGAGGCGCGGCTCGACGCTGCCCGACGCTACCTTTGTCGGAGCGGCTTGAAGCTTCGCTGCGAGCGCGAGCAGCCGACCGACGACGGCGGAGTGCTCTGGCGCGTCTGGCTGACGCCGTCGGCAGCGCTCCCGCTCACCGGCATTGGTGCTCTGCGTGTCTGGCCCATCACACGAGGCGAAGCCCATGGTCAGGACGCGCTTGAAGGGCTGCGGCTGTGCCAGCCGGTCGATCTCGGCGCGATGCCGCTCATTGATCTGACACGGTTCCTCGCATGCCATCTGACCGACAGGGATGGCGAAGTCTCCATCCTGTTCAGCACCGGCCTCATCCTCGAGGGTCTGCCGTTGGAACGGCACGCCGCTATCCTGCGCTGGGTGATCGACAGCAAGGATGCCTTCTTCCGATATCTGCGGCTGCTTCTCTCCGAACTCGGCGATCCGTTCGCCGCCGCGCTGGCCGCGCAGGAGGGCTCCGGTCGTGGCGCGTGGCGGACGGGTGACGACGACGCGCCGCTCCTCGAGGAGATGGTGCGCGCCTACTGCCGGGGCGGCGATCAGCTCCGCGCGATCGAACGCCTGATCGCCCGATTGGAGACGGTCGAGGCGGGCGATACAGACCCCATTCCCGCCGAGTTCCGGACTCTCTGGGAGACGTTCCGGATCGCGCTCGAAACTCGGGAGAGCGCTCATGTCGAATGAGCGCTTCCGCGCCGCGCCGGCATTGGCGCCACTGAAGATCTTTCAACGCCGCACCGTCGACTATGTTTTCGAGCGGCTCTACGGCTCGGACGATCCGGTACGGCAGTTCCTGGTGGCCGACGAGGTCGGGCTAGGCAAGACCATGGTCGCCCGCGGCGTCATTGCCCGAATGATCGAGCATCTGTGGGACACCACGGCGCGGATCGATATTCTCTATATCTGCTCGAACCAGGCGATTGCCGCCCAGAACCTAAACCGGCTGAACGTCCTCGGCCGTCGGGAACTGGCCTTGCCGACCCGGATGACCCTGATCCCGCTGCAACTGCGCGGCCAGGAAGGACTCGACGCCAACAAGGTCAATTTCATCAGCCTGACGCCGGGCACCACATTCGATCTCCGATCGGCCACCGGGGTCACGCAAGAACGCGCGCTGTTGCGGCACCTACTGGACGATCTCGTCTCCCGCCCACGCGGGCTTCACAACCTGTTGCAGGTCACCGCCGGAATCGATGGCTGGAATCGCTCCGTCGACAGTCTGGATTTGAAGGGTGTCGACACCCGCATTATCGAACGCTTTCGCCGTGATGTGCGGGCGGATGGCGATCTGTTCCAGGAACTGGAGCGCGTCTGCGAGATGTTCCCGCGTCGCCGGGATGATTATCCGCCGGACATGACCCAGCCGCGCAACAGCCTCGTCGCGAAACTTCGCGCCAAACTCTCGCATGCCTGCGTCGATGCGCTTCAGCCCGACCTGATCATCATGGACGAGTTCCAACGCTTCCGCGATCTTCTGCACGGCGACAGCGACGCTGCGATCCTGGCCCGGGAGTTGTTCGACTACTCCGGCAGCGACGGCCATGCCGCACGAACCCTGCTCCTGTCCGCCACGCCCTATCGCATGCTGACGCTCGCTGGCGACGAGCCGGACGAAGGCGATCACTATCAGGATTTCCTCGAGACTTTGAGCTTCCTCTACGGTCGCGACAAGGGACCGGAGGTGGCCACGACCTTGGCGCGCGAGATGCGCGCCTTCCGGGGATTCCTGCACGGCCTGCCTGCGTCGCAAGCCGCCGCGGTCGAGACCCGCAAGACGATCGAGCAACGCTTGCGGCGGGTAATGGCGCGCACGGAGCGCGTCGCCAGCACGGCGGAGCGCGATTCCATGATGGGCGAGCCGCCCATCACCGTTTCGGTGGCGCCAGCCGATCTCGCGCAAGCCGCCGCCGTCTCGAATGTCGCGCGCGCCCTCGATGCCCCGGAAATCATCGAGTATTGGAAATCAGCGCCCTACCTTCTCAACTTCATGCGGCACTACAGCTTGAAGCGCCTGCTGGAGGCGCAGATGGACGCTCCCTCTACTGTGCTCCGCGATGCGCTCCTGGCCGCCCGGCCAGCGATGCTCGATCGCAAGGCGCTTGACGCCTATGCTCCGCTCGATCCCGCCAACGGCCGTATGCGGGCGATCATGGACGACATATTCGGCACCGATCTGGAACAGAATCTCTGGATTCCCGCCGCCATGCCCTACTACGGCACGCAAAGGTCAGGGCCGCCGCCGACCAAGGCGCTTATCTTCTCCTCCTGGTCCATGGTGCCCGACGCCATCGCAGCGCTCCTTTCCTATGAAGCTGAACGGCGCATGGGCGTCGGCGAATCCGGCCGGCGTTATTTCGAGCAGCATCGCCTGAGACCGTTGCAGTTTCGGCAAGACCAGGGGCGATTGGCCGGTCTTCGGGCTCTCCTGCTGATCTACCCGTCCCCCAAGTTGGCGGAGATCGCCGATCCGCTCTCGGTCTTCGCCGAGCGGGGCGAGATGCTGTCACAGGAGGCGATGCGCGACGCCATCGCCGAACGTCTCAAACCGGCGCTTGATGCTCTCCGGCAAGCCGCCGACCGGGATGCCGAGGCAGGCATCGCCGAATGGGCCGCCCCCACTGTGATCGACGCATTGTTGGGCTCGCACGCCAACGCTTGGCTTTCGGCGTCGGGAGGCTTGGCCGCTTTGGCCAGCGAGGACGGTTTTCGCGAGCATGTCGCCGAACTGGCTAGCGCGGCAGCGAGGCGCGACTTCGGTGCTCTTCCTGATGATCTTCGCGATCTGCTCGTGGACGTCGCGCTTGGTAGCCCGGCTGTGTGCGCGCTGCGCGCCTTACGCCGGATCGCGCCGGAGCTTGCTTGGGACGATCCGCGATTGTTGAGCGCTGCCGCCAAGGTTGCCTGGGCCTTTCGCACGCTGTTCAACCAGCACGACGCCGTGGCCCTGCTCCGGCGCGGTGCCGAGGACCGCTACTGGCATCGCGTTCTGACCTATAGCGTCGATCACAATCTCCAAGCCGTCCTTGATGAATACGCCCACTATCTCGTGGATGCGGAAGGTTTGGGTGCCCGCGCGCCGGAAGAACGAGCTGCGGGTGTCGCCCACGCGATGGCCGCCGCTTTGTCCATCCGCCCCTCGCAGATCGACGTTGACGATCCGCAGGTGGAAGATGATGCCCTCACGATCGGCAAATTCCAGATGCGCGGCCGTTTCGCGATGCGCCTCGCCGACTATCGTGATGAGGAAGGCGCCGTTGCACGCCTTGGCGGCGTGCGGGATGCCTTCAATTCTCCCTTCCGGCCCTTCGTTCTCGCCACCACCTCCGTTGGCCAGGAGGGTCTGGACTTCCATCCCTATTGCTACCGGGTCTACCACTGGAATCTTCCGGGCAATCCGGTCGATCTGGAGCAGCGCGAAGGCCGCGTTCACCGATTCAAGGGACATGCGATCCGCCTCAACCTCGCGGAGCGCCAGGCTGCGGTTGTCCGTGGCAGCGGCCGCGCGCCGCATGATCCGTGGACGCTGATGTTCGAGCGAGCCCGGTCGGAAGCCGTCGTCGATACGGACCTTATCCCCTATTGGATCTATGAGGGCTCTGTCCGGGTCGAACGGCGTGTGCCGATGCTACCCTTCAGTCGCGAGGTCACGCGCTTGGCGTGGCTCAAACGCAGTCTCACCGTCTATCGTCTGGCCTTTGGCCAACCGCGGCAGGACGACCTACTGGACTACCTCCAGACCTTGGTGGGCGCTGGAACGGACGCCGCCGATCTGGCCGATCTGCAAATACGGCTTGAGCCGGATATAACCGGTTCCTCAATAGGATAGCCCTGGAGCGGGCATTGACGGCCAGCCAAGGCGTCTATGCGCAAGACAAGCTGCGCATAGAGCTTGATGATTGCGCGTAGATAGGACATAGTTGCGTATAGAATTCTACGCGCAATATAGAGGACGATTTGGCGAAGCAAATTTCCGACCACGACCTGACCGCCATCGAGCAGGCGGTCGGCAGCTATCCTGAGGGTGCGTCAGCGCAGCAGATTCTGCAGGCGTTGCCGCCGCCCATTCCTCTGCGCACGCTCCAGTATCGCCTGAAGCATCTCGTCACCCACAATCGTCTGGTCAAACAGGGCGAAGGGCGATGGGCACGATACCTCCTGCCTTCCTCGGCGTCGAAATCCGAAGCTGCGGGTGCGATCTCGCAGGAAGGCGACGAGTCCGTTATTCCCCTGTCTTCGGCGGGCATCGCGATCCGCGACTATGTTCGACAGCCACCCGAAGCGCGAAGGCCGGTGGGCTACGACCGCGGTTTTCTCGACGCCTACCGCCCGAACTCCATCTTCTATTTGTCGGAAGATGAGCGCGCGCATCTCGCGGCAGTCGGGCGGCCGCAGATCGCCGAGCAGCCCGCCGGCACCTATGCCAAGCAGATCTTGAGCAGGCTCCTCATAGACCTCGCCTGGAACTCGAGTCGGCTCGAAGGCAACACCTATTCGCTCTTGGACACCAAGCGCCTCATCGAGCTCGGCGAAGAGGCGGAAGGCCGCGCACATCTCGAAGCGCAGATGATCCTCAATCACAAGGATGCGATCGAGTTTCTCGTGAGCGCCGCCGACGAGATCGGCTTCAACCGCTACACTATCCTCAATCTCCACGCACTGCTCGCCAACAACCTTCTCGCCGATGTGACGGCGGCCGGCAGGCTCCGCTACATCGCCGTTGGCATCGAACGCTCCGCCTTCCATCCCCTCGAGGTGCCGCAGCTCATTGAGGAATCCTTCGATCAGATCCTCGCCACAGCGGCTGCGATCAGCGATCCGTTCGAACAGGCGTTCTTCATCATGGTGCAGTTCCCCTATCTGCAGCCCTTCGACGACGTGAACAAACGCGTATCGCGCCTCGCCGCCAACATCCCGCTCATCAAAGGCAACCTCTCGCCGCTCTCCTTCGCGGACGTGCCGCGGCAAGCGTACACCGAGGCCGTGCTCGGCGTTTACGAGTTGAACAAGATCGACCTTCTGAAGGACGTCTTCATCTGGGCCTATGAGCGATCAGCCGCGCGCTATGCCGCCGTCCGCCAATCGCTCGGCGAGCCCGATCCCTTCCGGCTGCGCTATCGCGCCCAGTTGCGCGAAATCATCGCCGACCTCATCCGGTCGCGCGTGGGCCGCAAGGAGACTGCAGCGCGCATAGCAGCCTGGCCGAACGAGGCGATCGAACCGGACGACCGCAAGCGCTTCAACGAAGTCGTCGAGGCCGAGCTGACCAGCCTGCATGAGGGGAATTTCGCCCGCTATCAAATCCGGCCATCCGAATTCTCCGCCTGGCGAGAAGTGTGGGAGGCGGCATGAACGACACCTCCCTGGCGAAGGCGCCAACAACGACGATCTACTCGCTCTCCATCGAACGCTTTCGCGGCATCACTTCGCTGCAGTGGCGGCCGGCGCGCGGCGTGAACATCATCCTCGGCGGCGGTGATGCGGGTAAGACCACGATCCTGGAGGCGATCGCGCTCCTGCTCAGTCCTGTCAATCCGACCAATCTGTCCGATCCCGACTATCACGACCGCCAGATCGACGCTGGTTTCTCCATCGAGGCTGTGCTGTCGCTCCCGCTTGCCTCTGGCATCGGCAACCAAACGAAGCCCGCCTGGCCGTGGGAGTGGACCGGCGACGCCATATCCGTTCCAAGTCTGGAAGACGAAGGAAAGCCTGCTGGCGAACCCGTTTTCCGGGTCCGGGTGCGCGGCACGGAGGATCTCGAACTCGCCTATGAGATCGTGCAACCGGATGGAACGACCGACAGTTTTCCGGTGGCCCTGCGGCGCTCTATCGGGTTGGTGCGGCTCGGTGGCGACGACCGCAATGATCGCGATCTCAGGCTGGTTCAGGGATCGGCGCTCGACCGACTGCTCTCGGACAAGGGGCTGCGCTCGCGAATGGCAAGCGAGCTTGCGAAAAGCGACGTCAAGGACGAGCTGACCCAAGCCGCACAGACGGCGCTGACAAATCTGGACGTCGCCTTCCGAAAGGAGAGCCTTCCCGCCGGGCTCGATTTGGCCATTACAGGCGGGCAAGGCGCGTCTATCGCTTCCATGATCGGCCTGACGGCCGATCGCCATGGCGTCCAATTGCCCCTTGCGAGCTGGGGCGCCGGTACGCGACGACTATCAGCGCTTGCCATCGCCGAACAGAACCAGGGCGATGCCCCGATCACGCTTGTCGATGAAGTTGAGCGAGGGCTGGAGCCTTATCGACAGCGAACGCTCGTTGAGAAGCTCCAAACCAACGCTTCCCAGGTCTTTCTCACCACGCACAGTCCCGCCACCCTCTCTGCCGCCTCGAAATCCACGCTTTGGTATGTGGACCATGCCGGCCGGATAGGGCCGCTCGACGCGGTCAAGATCGCCAAGCACCGCAAGGCTGATCCAGAAGCCTTCCTTTCCCGGCTCGCCATCGTCGCGGAAGGCGCGACGGAGGTGGGATTTGCGACCACCCTCCTCGAACGGGCTTTCGCCTCCCCGCTCGAGCAGCATGGTGTCAATGTCAGCAATGGCGACGGACACGAGACGACCTTAGGCGTTCTGGAAGCGCTTGCCGCCGGTGGGCTCCGGTTCGGCGGCTTCGCCGACGATGAGAACAAGTATCCCGAACGCTGGAAAAGGCTTCACGAGTTGCTCGGTGCGCTACTCTTCCGCTGGCCCTCGCTCCCTATAGAGCCAAACATCATCGGCCTCGTATCCGACGAGAAACTGGAAGACCTCATTACTGATCCCGCCGGCGTGAAGACCGGTATGCGCCTGCGCACCCTTGCCGATCGCCTCGACGTGGCCGACAAGGACTTCGCGTCCCTCAAGGCCAAAGCTGGCGCAAACTTCAAGGCCCTCATCATCGAAGCCGCCCTCGGTTCCGTGCCGTCGGGGAAAGAGAGCGAGAAGAATGAATACAAGGCGCACGCAAGCAGATGGTTTAAGTCCGTCGAGGGCGGCCGGGAGTTGGCTGGGAAGGTCTTCAGCCTTGGCCTCTGGGAAGCGCTGAAACCGCAGCTTCTGCCCTTCTGCAACGCCGTTCGAACGGCGGTCGGCTCGGCCGAGATTACGGACGTGCCTCAGTGAGTGACGATACGGTCCGTTCGGCGTTGCGGTCGGACGCGCCGCTGGTGCTGATCGAAGCCCCCGCCGGGTGCGGAAAGACCCATCAAGGTGCCGACTATGCGCGCGATCTCGCAGCAACACGTTCGGAACGCCTGCTAATCCTCACCCACACTCACGCCGCCTGTTCGGTATTCGCCGAACGAACCCGTGGCGCCGGCACCCGCGTCGAGATCCGCACAATCGACAGTCTCATCACGCACATTGCGACCGCGTATCATGCTGGGCTAGGCCTGCCGGCCGACGTAGCCACCTGGGCGAGACGAACGAAAGACGGATATGGTCACGTCGCGGTGAGAGTGGCCGGCTTGCTCAGGCGCCATCCGATGATCGCCGCAACGCTCGCCATCCGATATCCGACCGTGATCTGCGACGAGCATCAGGACTGCAGCGGCGACCAGCATGCCCTGAGCATGGCTCTGCTTGGCCACGGCGCACGTGTGCGCATATTCGCCGATCCAATGCAGCGCATCTACAAGGACTCGGCCCTGTCGGGCTCCTGCCCTACCCATGACTGGGCCACACTTGCGGCGCAAGCGCAGGCGTTCGAACAACTCGACATGCCGCACCGATGGTCCGGCGGCTGTACCGACCTTGGACGATGGACGCTACGTGCCCGAGCGACATTGAAAGATGGCGGCAAGATCGACCTACGCGGCAATCTGCCGCCGAGCGTTACAGTGGTCTTCGCCGAGAATCAGGCCCGCAGGAACCTCGAGTATCAGCTCTCTTCGACTGACCGCCGACCGATCGACGGGTTCGTGCGGTCCGAGGCCTCGTTGCTATTGCTTACCCGCTACAATGAAACGGCGCGCTCATTTCGCAGCTTCTTCAACCGCCGCATTCCACTTTGGGAGGGCCATACGCGCTCTGCCCTCGAAGGATTGGTCGACGCGATGGGCGATGGCAGCGGCAACAGCGCTATGCTCGCCGCAGCGATCGTCACCTTTATGAACGAGATCGGCAAGGGATTCAGCCCTTCGGCCTTTGGCGATCGCTTCGAGAAAGAGGTGCGGGATGGCTGCACGGCCAGAAGCCGCGGAAAGCCCGCGACCATCCAGGACATTGCGCGCCTTATCCTTGCAGAGCCCGATCATCGCGGTGTCGCCAAGGTGCTCGCTCGTCTCGCCGAGCTGAAGCAATCAGACCAGGACTTCGCCGACGTTGAGATGGATTGCAGCAAGGAGTTTTGGGAAGCCGTTCGCCTGGGCGCCTTCGAGGATCTTGACGCGGGGCTTGCGGAAATCACCCATCGCCGAACCTACGGTCGCCCCAAACCACCGGAGAAGGCGATCAGCACAATTCACAAGGCTAAAGGTCTGGAATGCTGCAGCGTAGTCGTGATGCCTTGCGACGCCAGCAACTTTCCCGATCGGGACGACGCCCGCTGCTTGCTCTATGTCGCGCTCAGCCGGGCCAAGGACCGGCTCATGCTTGTCGTCTCGCGTTCCAACCCGAGCCCACTCATCCTCGTCTAACCATTGCGGCGATCATTACGCCAGTGAGGGTGTGCCGATAAGAATGGGCGTCGCCCTGCGGGCCGGGCTGTCGGCAGAGCTGAAGCCCCACGAAGTGGGTCTTCCCCCCTTCGGGCTTCCATCCCTGACGCGGGAAATCCGCAAGTCCGTACTTCCGTAAATGCGTTTCCGTGCCTTCGGTCAGGCGAGAGTGAGAGTGCGGATCGGATCGTCGTGACGGGTTGCGGGTCGGGAGAGAGGCTCCCGGCGCCCGTCGCGGAG